>JAEZRL010000316.1 GCA_023440945.1 Bacteroidota bacterium | reverse complement strand
AGGCACCTGATAAAGTAATGATGCCTAAAGGTGATTCAAGATAAATTTTTATGTGCCCGGCTCATTGCAGCTATTGGGCTTCGTTGCGTCGCACTCTTGTACTTTCTTATCCTTATTCAGCTATTTTTACCTGGCAGCTTTCATCAAATCTCACGTCGTTTATTCTCCTTATTTTTACAACCATAAATTGAATAGCATGAGCGAATTGCAAAAACCAATCATTGGTTTTACATCAGGCGATCTGAATGGAATTGGTCTGGAGATAATCATTAAATCATTAAGCGACAGCCGCATTCTCGATATGTGCATACCGGTAATATTTGCCAACAACAAAAGCATCAATTTTTATAAAAAAATATTACCCGATATTAACTTCTCTTACCAGATCATAAAAGATTTTACAAGACTTAACCCGAAACAAATAAATCTGTTCAATTGCTGGGAAGAAGAAGTTGTTATCAATGCGGGAACGCTTAATAACATTGGCGGCAAATATGCTTTGTCTTCTTTAATGCAGGCTACACAGGCATTAAAAGAAAGAAGAATTCAGGGAATGGTAACAGCACCGATTCACAAAAAAAACATACAATCAGCAGAGTTTAATTACAGTGGTCATACACCTTATCTTAAATCAAGTTTTGAAGTGAATGATGTGGTAATGATTATGGCTGCAGAAAATATTCGTGTGGCACTTGTTACAGAGCATGTTCCCATAAGCGAAGTAGCGCAAAACATAACCAGAGAAGCAATAGTAAGCAAATTGAAAATACTTAATCATAGCCTGCAAAAAGATTTTGGTATTGAAAAACCAAAGATCGCTGTACTTGGTTTAAATCCTCATGCAGGTGATGAAGGTTTGGTTGGGGATGAAGAAGAAACAATTATAAAACCTGCGATAAGAGAAGCAAAGCAACATAATATTTTTGCTTTCGGTCCTTATAGTGCTGATGCATTTTTTGCAAGAGGTTCGTATGTAAATGTTGATGCAGTTCTTGCCATGTACCACGACCAGGGATTGATTCCTTTTAAATCACTTGCCATTGGTGAAGGTGTTAATTATACCGCCGGGCTTCCCGCTGTAAGAACAAGTCCGGATCATGGAACTGCTTTCGATATTGCAGGTAAAGGCAAAGCCGATGCGTCTTCTTTTCTTGCTGCAACCTTTGCTTGTGTTGACATTATAAGAAGAAGAAATATTTATGAAGAATCGCACCGAAATCCGCTCAAGAAAATGAGTGATCGCGTATTGGCAAATGTGGAGGATGAAAGGATTGAGGAAGATCTGGAGAATGACAATATTGTGTAATAAATTATATTTTATTAAACGTCCTGTCGACTAAAGTACAGGAAGTACAAGTGAGTGATACCGAAACAAATCGGCACGGGCAAAACGAAAGACGAAAAGTATTACTGAAGCTTGTTCCATAAAATAACTTCACATGCTGCAAATAGCCAATCAAATTTTAACCGTTGAAATAGCAACCAAAGGCGCGGAATTACAAAGTGTTTTTAACCGTAAAACAGGTTTGGAATATATGTGGAGTGCGGAAGAAGTCTGGCCAAAAAAAAGCCCGGTGTTATTTCCAATCGTTGGCGGATTGAAGAATAACAGTTATCAATACAAAGGAAAAACGTACCAGTTAGGCCGTCATGGTTTTGCAAGAGATAAAGATTTTTCAGTGCAGGATCAATCGGAAAATGCTGTTGTTTTTTTATTAAATGATTCCACTGAAACACTTGCTGTTTATCCTTTTCAATTCAATTTTTTTATTCGTTATTCGATTGATGGAAATAAGTTAACAGTTGAATATACAGTGATAAATAAGGATGACGAAGTGATGTATTTTTCTGTTGGCGCACATCCTGCTTTTAAAGTTCCATTAGTTGAAGGAACGTCTTTTGAAGATTATTTTCTTGCTTTCGATACGATTGAAAACAGCGAACGCTGGTTGTTATCAGGTGAAGGATTGATAGAAGATAAAACGGTTGCCGTATTCAATAACACGCAAAAACTCCCGTTACTAAAATCACTTTTCTACGAGGATGCGCTGGTGTTCAAGGATCTGAAATCAACACATATTTCTTTGCAAAGCGATAAAACAAGCAATGGATTAACCATGAGTTTTGAAGGCTTTCCTTATCTTGGAATCTGGAGTAAAAAAGATGCAGATTTTATTTGCATCGAACCTTGGTGCGGCATCGCAGACAGTGTTCATGCATCAGGACAACTGCAGGAAAAAGAAGGTATTCTTTCGCTACAACCCAATGAAATTTTTACAAAAAAATTTGAGATCAGTTTCTTCTAAGCCTTAACTAGAATGATTAGAGTATAGGTTGCGATTACAGATTATTTTAATCTATTTGCTATAGTTCAAAATTTTTGATCGTACATAATTGCAACCCCTGCCATTTCCAAAACAAGTTCCTGCAGTATCAAATGATCTGTTGCTAAATCCATTTCTATGGGTATAGCAATGTTTGTAATTTCTTCTATTCCCATAGCAAGTCCTATTTGTTCAACCACTGCAAAAGCACTCATGGTATTGGTATTTGCAAGATATAATTGTTGCATGTCCTGCCATGGTCCTGCAACGCCTCCGGTTAAGGCAATCGCATCCGCTAATACTTGTCTTGCCTTGCCTAAGACTGTTCCTAAAGTTTTACGTATAACAGAACTATCGCGATCGATTATTTTGTATAACTCCTCTATTTTTTCTTCATGTTGTTTAGCCCGTTCATGCATCTCGCTTAAGTATGCTTTTATGTGCATCTCCGTTACTTTCTCCACCGTATCTTCCAATAACTTTTGATAAGATGATTGAACAAGCAGAAGATTATCAAACCACTTCGCTGCGCTGTCCCGGAAATCGCTCCAGCTTTTATCATCCAATTCAATAAGAATCGTTCCTTTTGTTTGTTTCATGAAGAATTATTTTTTAGTGATTTTCCATATAACACCTGTGTGTGCAAAAGCCAGCATGTACCCGGTGGTTACACGAACAGCACCAAAATCCAAAACATATAAACTCTTTCCATCCGGATGAAATTTACAGGACACGGGCCGTTCTAATCCACCCGTTCTATAAGCAGACGCAGGACCGGGTTGAGGATTGCTAAAGAAATCTTCTGCTTTACCTGTTTTTACATTTAGTCTTATCACTTTAAATCCATGTGTAAGTGCTTCTTTTCTTGGTGTATTCAGCGGAGCTAACGTTCCCCACTCACAAGCAAATAATTCATCTTTAAAACCAAATGCTTCTGATCTGCAGAAGTCCATTTTTGTCATGCAGGAATGTGGCTTCTCAAGATAAATCGCAGGCCCTGCCCACGCAGGAGGATTTTCTATGATAGGCAAAGCAGCTTCACCTTTTAATGGCCTGTGTTTTTCATGATCGACTGGCAAACCATCTCCGCATATATCCGGGAAGCCGTACCAATCCGGAGTTGTAATGGACCCATGAGGTTGTTTTGCATTTTTGATATGCCAGATGCGATCAGGATCTTCCGCTATGGCTCTTGCACTTTTTTCTTCAAAATCATTGTCTGCAACATATAATTCACCTCCATCATTCATCGCCATTCCAAACGGATTTCTTATTCCCCAGGCTAACAATTCTACATCTGTTCCATCAGTTTTCGACCGCCATAAACCTGAAGAACAAAATTTTTCTCCTTTTACTTGCTCTCCCTTTTTTGCAGGTGTTTTAAAAGCTTTGAAACCTCCTGTTTCAACCATGTAAGGGTAAGGCGCAATAGGATCGCGGCTCCAGCAATTATTTCCAGTTAGCGTTATATCTTGTCCCGGTACATCATGCGCAAAAGGATGTTTTGCAATATCAACCGTAAAACCCTGCGGCAAAACAACGCCTTGCTGCGACACAGATCCTTGTCCGAAATACATCAATCCATCAGGACCAAAAACTGGTCCTCCCGGTTCATGCCAACCACCGTTTGGAAGTTGATCAATCAAGGTTGTAAGCTCTTTCGTTTCAAGATTATATTTCACGATACGAGTAAAATAACCACCCTTGATTGCGATATATAATTCGCCATCTTTATAGGCTATTCCACGAGGTCCCGCTTGCACATTCATTTGAATGGCATCTACTTCACCCGAAGGTTTTACGCGAATAATTCGCGCAGGCATATAAGGACGAGTAGGCCACGAACTTCCACCTTCACTTACAAACAAAGTCCCATCAGGAGCAAATGCAAGATCTGTTGGTAAAGATAACCCTGCCATCACGGGTTCAACCGTATAGCCATCGGGCACTTTTGTATCCTTTGCATCGATAAATTTTCTTGCTGTAGTTCGAAGATTAGTGAGTGATGTTGATGTTGAATAGCCAATTTTCTTTTCCTGTATGGGAAATGATTTTACATTTTCCTTTCTGTATTTTTCTTCATAGATGCTATCCATAGGCGCAGACTTAGGAAGTTGATGCGCAACAAAAAACAAGCCTGAAAGAAAGCGTCTATAAAACAAATACCGTTCTACATGAGATGTAAAATAAAATTGATTGAGCAATCAGTATAAAGCCCCCAATTATGAGATTGGGGCTTTATATTACTACATTTACCATTTTGCCTTTTACAAAAATGAATTTTTTAAGCGGCTTATCATCTACCCATTTCTTTATCACATCGTTTGCCAAAACAATTTCCTGCACCTGCTCCTGTGTCGCACTTAAATCGATATTGATGGTTGTTCGGAGCTTACCATTAATGCTTACAGGATATTCTTTTGTTGATTCGATCAGGTATTTTTCTTCAAGTTTCGGGTAAGCTGCATCAAGAATGGAAGTTGTGTTGCCCAAAGCACTCCATAATTCTGCTGCAATATGCGGCGCATAAGGCGTAAGCATAATGAGTAAAGGTTCGAGTACTTCGCGTTTGTTGCATTTGAGTTCACTTAGTTCATTCACACAAACCATGAAAGCACTTACAGCAGTATTGAAAGAAAGACGTTCTGTGTCTTCTTCAATTTTCTTTAGTGCCTTGTGCAATGCTTTCATTTCTGCGTCTGATGCTTTGTCTTCCGTCCAGATTTTTCCTTTTGTTTCATCAAAGAACAAACGCCAAAGTTTGCGCAAGAAACGATGGACACCTTCAATGCCTTTCGTATCCCAGGGTTTGCTTTGCTCAACAGGACCGAGAAACATTTCATACATGCGAAAAGTATCAGCGCCATATTTGTTTACTAGATCGTCGGGATTTACAGTGTTGAATTTAGATTTGGACATTTTTTCAACTTCAATGCCGCAGATGTATCTGCCATCTTCCAAAATAAATTCTGCATTTGCATATTCACCATTTCGCCATTGTTTAAATCTTTCAATGTCTAATTCAACTCCATCAACAATGTTTACATCAACATGAATCGGAGTGGGTTTTTCCAAGTCTGAAACTATAGCTGTGAAATCTTGATACTTTCCTGATAAGAAATCTTTTATTGATTCCTGAACTGAATCATCATCAAAATTGTCATATAAACTTTTCGAGATAAAAACCTGCCTGCCATATAAAGGACTTGTATCAACATTTTGCACAGAAGAACCAGTTCCGAAACTTGATATATTAACCCTATACACAAACCTCGAACTGCCCTGAATCATTCCCTGGTTCACCAATTTTTTATACGGCTCATCATGGCTGATAAAACCTAAATCATACAAAGCTTTTGTCCACATGCGGCTGTATAATAAATGCCCAACTGCATGCTCTGTTCCGCCGATGTACAAATCGACCTGCCCCCAATAATCACTTGCTTTCCTGCTGCAAAATTCTTCTGTATTATGCGGATCCATATAACGCAAAAAATACCAGGAAGAACCGGCATAACCAGGCATTGTATTCGTTTCCAAATGTTGCTCTGTCCAGGAAGAAATATTTGCCAAAGGCCCCTCTCCTTCCGGTCCCGGCTTATAACTTTCTACATAAGGCAATTGCAGTGGCAATTCTTTTTCACTTAATGGAACAGCAATTCCATTTTCCCATTTAATAGGAAAAGGTTCGCCCCAATAACGCTGGCGACTAAACGCAGCATCACGCATTTTATAATTTACCTTTCTTACGCCGATGCCTCTTTGTTCCAATTCGTTTATCACCACATCGATCGCATCACGCATTTTCATTCCATCCAAAAATCCGCTGTTGCTTAACGTCGCATATTTCGTTGGATTTGCTTCGTCGCCATCAAATGCATCACCTATAATATTAGTAATCGGAATATTAAAATGCTTTGCAAATTTGAAATCACGCTCGTCGCCGCAAGGCACCGCCATAATTGCTCCTGTACCATAACCAGCGAGCACATATTCAGAAATCCAAATCGGGATTTCTCTTTTATCAAAAGGATTTATTGCATAAGCACCTGTAAAAACACCGCTTATTTTTTTCTCCGCCATACGCTCTCTTTCGCTGCGGCTTTTTACGTATGCGATGTATTCGACAACTGCTTGCTGTTGTTCAGGCGTAGTTATCCTTTCAACCAGTTCATGTTCGGGTGCAATAACCATAAAATCAACACCAAAAATGGTGTCGGGGCGGGTGGTGTAGACACGAAGTCTATCGACAGTCGACGGTTGACGGTCAACCAAAATTTCAAACTCAATCTCCGCGCCGCTACTCTTTCCGATCCAATTGCTTTGCATCTCTTTCATCGCTTCGCTGAATTCTAGTCGCTCCAAACCTTCGAGTAAACGATCGGCATATTCTGTAATACGCAAATACCATTGTCGCAATTTCTTTTTTACCACCGGATAACCGCCTCGTTCACTAACGCCATTTACCACTTCATCATTAGCGAGAACAGTCCCCAATGCTTCGCACCAGTTTACCTCGCCATAACCACAATAGGCAAGACGATAATTCATTAAAATATCCTGCTGTTGTTTTACATCATAACCGTTCCATTCTTCCGCGGAGAATTGAATAGATGCATCACCCGGACAAGGATGATTTTTATTGCCTTCGAGCACAAAGGTTTTTATCAGGCTCTCGATGCTTTCGGCTTTGTTGGTTGTTCGGTTATAAAAACTGTTGAACAGTTGAAGGAATATCCATTGTGTCCATTTATAATAATGCGGATCGGAGGTTCGCACTTCACGGCTCCAGTCGAAACAAAAACCGATGTTATCCAACTGCCTTCTGAAGTTCTCAATGTTTTGTTCTGTAGAAACTGCAGGATGCACGCCGTGTTCAATAGCATATTGTTCTGCAGGTAAACCAAACGCATCGTAACCCATCGGGTGCAAAACGTTGTAACCTTTTAAACGTTTGAACCTTGCATAAATATCGCTGGCAATATAACCTAAAGGATGTCCCACATGCAATCCTGCACCACTGGGGTAAGGAAACATATCCAGCACATAATATTTTGGTATATCGCCGTTATTGCTTACCTCATAAGCACTTGTTTCTTTCCAGTATTGCTGCCACTTTTTCTCAATCTCTCTGAAATTATATTCCATTTCTCTGATATCAATTTTGATCGGTTATTGAAACTTAAAATTCAAAAGTAAAAATTCAAAAAGATGTTTCGCTCTCACTATTGACTTTTCACTTTTGACTTATCAATTATGCTCCCGGCTTTTGTACTTATAGCATCGTCCCTTGCGTCGCACTCTTGTACTGTATCTCTTCGGCCAACCGTTTGACGGTCGACTGTCGACCAATGTTCTAAACCTTGAAGTGAGTGACACAACAGGCGATGACCAAAGAACCGGACGCCGGTAACATAAAATTTTTTCACTGCATACTAAGCGGGCAAAACAATCGTTAAGAGTGTGTGCAAATGTAAGTGAATCCCCTAAATTTGCCCGACACGAAAAACCTTTAAAATAATATCATGGCGCAAGTTGGCAAAGGCTCTCTCAAACGCAGCAAACCCAGTTATATCTACAGCATTATCGGTGTATCGCTGGTGTTGCTTATTATGGGTATAATGGGTTGGATATTTTTGAATTTTAACCAAGTTGGTAATTCGTTCAAAGAAGATATTCGCATAAGCGCTTACCTGCGTACGGCGGATAAGGATACCATTGCACAGATACAGAAGTTTATAGAATCGCAGCCTTACGCGAAAAATGTTCAATACATTAATAAAGAAACGGCGAAACAGATATGGAACAAAGACAACAATGAAGACTGGGATAAAATTCTTGATTATAATCCTTTGCCTGAAAGCATAGATTTTTATGCAAAGAGTGATTATGTAAATAAGGACAGCCTGCAGAAACTTTCAACCGAACTGATGAACACTTATGGCAACCAGATAAGTGATCTTATTTATCCGCAGATGCTGGTGAATACCATCAATGAAAAATCTGCAACAATTGGTTTGGTTTGTTTAGCGATAGCGATCATACTTGGAATAATCGTGATTGTAAGTATTGACAACACGATTCGCCTGGCCATGTTCAGCAACCGGTTCTTAATAAAAACCATGCAAATGGTTGGTGCAACGCGTAGTTTTATTTCGAAACCGATGGAAGTTCGTGCATTGATAAACGGTTTGATTAGCAGTGCGATTGCAATTGCTTTGTTATTCGGTATTATGCAATGGGCAGAGAATTATATCCCCCAACTGAAAGTGATTCACAACACCCAAATGACACTTCTTTTATTTGCAGGAATGATTGTCTTGGGTGTTGGTATTTCGATGTACAGCACACATCGCAGCGTGGTGAAATATCTGAAGATGAAGCTGGATGATTTGTATTAAAGGTCTTCGGTCATCTGTCGACGGTACACTCTAAACCGGCCACATTAACATTTTTTCTATAAGCTTTAGAGGCTGCAGTTAAGACTTTACTTATCTTGCGTGTTCTTAAAATAAAAATATGGCTGAAATTAAGGAACATCATCATAAACAAGCTTCCGTACTTTTTACAAAAGAAAATTATAAATGGATGCTTATTGGCGGTATTATTACTGCACTTGGTTTTATTTTGATGAGTGGTGGCAAGAATACAAATCCTGACAGTTTTGATTATAATGTAGTCTATAGCACAACAAGAATTACAATTGCTCCTATTTTAATTGTGCTCGGTTTGCTGATAGAGATTTATGCGATATTTAGAAAACCAAAGAAAGCTTAATAAAAGTCTTTTTAATAGTGAAGCGATGGATACACCATCGCTTTTTTTGTTTGATTTATTATTGAAAAATTTCTTTTGTTTAAGGCTTACTGTACTGTAATACTTCTACAGCACCACTTTGCATTTCTGTTCTTTTTATAAATGCTGTTACTTTGTAAAAGCAAACAGCTAACAATGGAGAATTTAAAAATTGCGACAGCACAGTTTGAAAATAAAAGTGCCGATAAAGAATATAACTTAAGCGTTATAAACAAACTGTCTGAAAAAGCAGCAAAGCAGGGAGCAAAAGTTATTTTGTTTCATGAATGCTCGATTACCGGTTATACGTTTGCAAGACATCTTTCAAAAGAACAATTGCTTGATGTTGCAGAATATATTCCCGAAGGAAATAGCATAAAAAAACTTAGAGAGATCGCAGCAGCACATGATATTGTTGTGTTAGCTGGTTTGTTTGAAAAAGACAAAAACAACAACATTTTTAAAGCGCAGGTTTGTGTTGATAAAAATGGTCTGGTCGCAAAATACAGGAAGCTGCATCCGTTTATCAATCCACATATTTTACCCGGCGATCGTTATGTTGTCTTCGATCTTTTCGGTTGGAAATGCAGCATTCTAATTTGCTACGATACCAACATCATTGAAAACGTTCGTGCGGTTAATCTGTTAGGCGCTGATATCATTTTTATGCCACATGTTACCATGTGCACACCTTCAACAAGACCAGGCGCCGGATTTGTTGATCCTGAATTATGGAAGAACCGGGAAGCCGATCCTACTTCTTTACGTTTGGAATTTGACAGTATGAAAGGCCGTGCATGGTTGATGAAGTGGTTACCTGCAAGGGCTTACGATAATGCGATATATGCAGTTTTCTCCAATCCTATTGGTATGGATGATGACCAGTTAAAAAATGGTTGCTCCATGATTATTGATCCGTACGGTGATGTTATTGCCGAATGCAGAACACTAGGTGATGATATTGCAATTGCTACCTGCACGCCTGAAAAACTAAAACTTGCAGGTGGTTATCGTTATAAAAATGCAAGAAGACCCGATTTGTATGCAGAGATAATCGGGCAGCCGCATCAATCAGAACAAAAAGTTATATGGTTGAATAAAGTGGAAGAATATCAACAATGACTTTCATACATATTGATCAAACTCTTCACTTGTTTTAGTACTTTTATTGCTTCTCTCATTCTTGTAATGAGAGAATTTTCTTTTTAAGGACAACAGAAAATATTCATTGATGAAATCTATACTTACTGAACAACAGGTTGCACTATCGGTAAAACGTTTAACTCACCAGATATATGAAAATCATTTGCATTTGGATAATACTGTTTTTATCGGGATACAGCCAAGGGGTATTTATGTGAGCGACAGGATCATTGATGAATTCAAAAATTTTGTTGATCCTTCTTCTATTAAATATGGTAAGCTCGATATAACTTTTTATCGTGATGATGTACGTAAAACCCTTCATTTTGCCAACGAAACTGATATTCCTTTCAGTATAGAAGATAAACAGGTAGTGTTGATTGATGATGTATTGTGGACGGGTCGCACCACCCGTGCAGCGCTTGATGCTATCAATGCCTTTGGCCGTCCTGCAAAAGTTGAATTATGCGTTTTGATAGACAGAAGATTTAGCCGTGAACTTCCCATTCATGCGGATTATGTTGGCAGAACCATAGATACCTTTGCTTCCCAAAAAGTATTGGTTAAATGGAAGGAGAAAGATGAAAGAGATGAAGTAGTACTGATGTGAGAAAAGAGCTCAAAATATGAAATCCGAAATAATGAATATGAAAAAATAAATGCTGCAGAAGCTTATTATTTTATTGCAGCTTCACTAACTCCTACTTCAAAAAACCAAAATCCACTACACGTCTTAAGTATTGTTTATCCTGTATAACCCATGTTACTTCGTAACCGCCATTGTTATCAGCACTTAATAAATAGATATACAGTTTATGTTTATCGTTTGAAAGCAGTACGTTATTATGAGATTTCACCTCGCCGGTTGATGCATCCGTATATACAAAATCAGGATTATACAAATCGGCATACGCTGTGGCAGGAATAGGGACCGTATCATGATCTATCACAACCGTAACAGATTGAATGTACGTTTTAGGAACATTACCATAATCGCCGTAATACGCTTTGTTATCAATCTTTGCTAAAAATTTTTCGTAATAACCCATCTTATGTTTGGAAGGATCAAATGGTGCAGCGATTATCTTTACTTCGATATTATTGCCACTAAAGGTCATTGAATTGGTTGTATAACTTGTAACAGGTATTGATTGTAATTTATTTTTCCCAACGCTTTCATCAATACCTGCCATTGAAAAAGTAGCAACATCATTGCGAATATCTTTATCTGTGATCTTCAAAAAATTATCCCGTTTGCTACGATAATCAGGATTATCATACTGTGCAAAACAATGTAAACAAACCATCATAAATATAAGGGGGATAATAACATGTATCATAAGCATAAAATTTATACAATCAAATTATTAACGATGAAACAAACAGGAACGTATAAAGTGAAGTTCGTTAAAAATTATTTGAGAAGGTTTCAAAAACAAAACGTCAAACACTAAAAAAATGTTTGACGTTGCTCAATTATTTTTGTTACACTTATTTCTTTCCTGCAATAACTTCTGCCATTGTTTTGCCAATATTTGCGGGACTTTCAACCACATGTACACCGCATTCCCGCATGATCTTCATTTTTGCTGCAGCAGTGTCATCAGCACCACCAATAATTGCCCCGGCGTGCCCCATACGGCGGCCTGGAGGTGCAGTTTGCCCGGCAATAAATCCAACAACAGGCTTAGTTCCGTTTTCTTTTATCCATCTTGCAGCTTCAGCTTCCATGCCTCCACCAATTTCGCCAATCATAATAATGCCTTCCGTATCTGTATCATTCATAAATAATTCAACTGCTTCTTTCGTCGTTGTTCCGATTATTGGGTCACCTCCAATACCAATGGCTGTGCTGATACCTAATCCTGCTTTCACCACCTGGTCTGCCGCTTCATAAGTTAATGTACCCGATTTTGAAACAATGCCAATCTTTCCTTCTTTAAAAATAAATCCCGGCATTATTCCCACTTTAGCCTGGCCTGCTGTAATAACTCCCGGGCAATTTGGACCAATCAATCTTGTTGATTTTCCAACAAGATAATTCTTGACTTTTACCATGTCCTGTACCGGAATTCCTTCGGTTATACAAACTACTAAAGCAATTCCTGATTCTGCAGATTCCATTATAGCGTCAGCAGCAAAAGCCGGCGGAACAAAAATTATACTAACATTAGCACTTGTTTGCTTTACGGCTTGTTCAACTGTATTGAACACGGGCTTATCCAAATGTGTTGAACCGCCTTTGCCCGGAGTTACACCGCCAACAACATCGGTACCATATTCTATCATTTGAGTAGCATGAAACGTTCCTTCTGTGCCTGTAAAACCTTGGACTATTACTTTGGAATTTTTATTTACTAATACTGCCATGATGAAAGTTTGATTCTTGAAAGATGGGCAAAATTAACTGAAATCCTACATCGGAAAAATGAAATTAAAAAATCAATGCTTTATAAATAAAAGATGAGAAATTATGGTGTGATTTAAATGAAGGATAATTTTTGCAGAAATACTAAAAAGATGTTAGCACTTGAAAAACTTTGTTCAACTAATCATTGATCTCAACTATTGCTTTAATCACTTTGTTAGCAGGATCGAGCCAGCTTTCAAACGCATCTTTTACTTCTTCAAACTGAACACGATGGGTAATGTAAATTGAAGGATCGATAAGCCCTGTTTTTATGCAATCAATCACAAATTCAAAATCACTTTTGGTAGCGTTGCGACTACTCATTAAAGTGGCTTCGCGTTTGTGAAATTCCGGATGACTAAAACAAATATCGCCTCTTTGCAAACCGATCAAAACATATCTTCCTCCGTGTGCTAAATATTGAAAAGCATTATTAATGGCATTTAGATTTCCCGTTGCATCTATAACAACTGTTGGCATATCGCCATTTGTTATTTCTTTTAAACGTTCAATAACGTTTTCATCTTTTGCATTAATGGTATGATTGATACTAAGCTGTTTACAAAACAAAAGCCGGTCTTCATTTACATCCAGTGCAATAACATTTGCACCGGCGATTTTTGCAAACTGCATTGTTCCAAGCCCAATCGGCCCGGCACCGATCACTAGCACAAATTCATCTTTTAAAATATTTGCTCTTCTTATTCCATGCGCACCGATGGATAATGGTTCAACTAATGCAAGTTCATCTAAATTTAAACCATTGCTTTGCACAAGCGCAGAAGTTGGAACGGAATAATATTCCACCATTCCTCCATCTGTATGAACGCCGCATACCTTGATTTTTACGCAACAGTTTGGCTTACCGTTTCTACATGCAATACAAACACCGCAATTAAGATATGGAAGAATGGTAACAGTATCTGAGGGTTTGAAATAATCTTTATTATCAAGATCAAGAATAACGCCTGATAATTCGTGGCCTAAAATACGTGGATACTGAAAATAGGGTTGTGTTCCTTCAAAAGCATGAAGATCCGTGCCGCAAATGCCGATGCGTTTTATTTTGATAATAGCATGACCGGGTTGCAATAATGGTGGCTCAATTTCTTTATACACAAATTCTCCCGGTTCGAGGCATATTAATGATCTCATTGCATGTTCTTTTGATGAAACTTATGAATTGCTCCAAAAAATGTTCAACAGAATTACGGAACGTTGAAGTGAGTGACACAACAACAGATGAATAAAGATAGGAAGATGGAAAACAAAAACTTTGAAATGAGAAAAACGAAAAGCACAAAAAAATGGAGAGTGTTACACACAGAAAAGTAAAACTTTCAGCCTCCACTTTTGAAAAACTGCAAGGCGCAAAGCTTAAGGAAAATCATTAGGCCTGTATTCTTTTGAAACGATAGATAGAAAACCAGATAAGTGCAATCATTGTGGCTATCATTACCGTAAAATCGGTTGCCATACCGAAATGACTTTGATTTACCAAACTTCCCCTCATCGCGTCCACTGCATAAGTTAAAGGATTTAATGCGGCAATAACTTTCATAACAGTTGGCACATTGTCTAACGGGAACAAGGCGCTGGATAAAAAGAACAGGGGTATAACCAGAAAGTTTGTTACAGCCATAAAACCCTGCATGTCGTTTACAACAGCTCCTAGCCCGCTGCTGAAACTCACCATCGAAATGGCAAGCAAAGCCATTACAATAAATGTTACCAGTAACATGCTCCAGCTATATGGATGAAAGCCAAATATCATGGCAATCAAAAACAGGACGACTCCTTGTATTACGGCGATCGTGGCGCCGCCCAGCGATCCACCCAGCATGACTTTTAACCTTGAAACAGGTGCTACAAGTGTTTCCTTTAAAAAACCGAATTGTTTGTCCCACATAATATTTACACCCCAAAAAATAGAAGTAAATAAAATTGTTTGTGCCACAACGCCTGGAACAACAAATTGTATATAACTTCCTTTACCGGCCTGCTGAAACAGGGCATTAAAGCCAAAGCCAAGGGTAAGGAAATAAACCAGTGGCTGAACGATGCTAAGCACCATTC
>JAEZRL010000086.1 GCA_023440945.1 Bacteroidota bacterium | reverse complement strand
CACCTGCCCTATGCTTCGGATAATATTTTTTATTGCCTTCCTGTTTTCAGTTTCTGCATACTCACAGGGACTGAGAAATATAGATTCTTTAAAAAACCTGCTTATAAAAAATAAATTGGATGATACTTCAAGAGTAAAAGTGTTACTAAATCTTGCAGACGCTGTTTTATACAATGATCCTGATACGGCTATGCATTACACGAACGAGGCATTTGCACTTGCAAAAAAGATACAGTGGCAAATGGGCATTGCACTTTCGTACAGGCAAAAAGGAAATGTTTATTATCTCGCTTCGGATAATTTAAATGCGATGGATTGTTTTCAAAAAGCTTTGCGGGAAGGTGCTTCTTTAAAAAACCCAAAGCTGGAGGCAACTGTTTATAACAACATTGCCAATATTTACAGCGATATGAAGCAGTATAACAAGGCACTTGATAATTATAATCTGTTGCTTACAACAGCACATACAAACAATATGCGTAAAGAAGAAACCATTGCACTGGTAAATCTTGGAACTGTTTACACAGAACTGGAAAATTATGATAAAGCATTACAGCTTTTTTCGAATGGCCTTGTTATAGCAGAGAAAGACAGCAACATGCGTTTGTTGCCTTTTATATTAAGCAATATGGGCATCCTGTACAATAAAAAAGAAATGTATAACGATGCTTTGAAAAGCTTTGAAAGAAGCATTGAGCTTGCAGAAGCAGAGAACAGCAATAACTCCAAAGGACCGGCTTTCCAGGGAATGGCAAAAGCCTATCTCGGTTTAAAAAATATTACAAAAGCAGAGCAATTCGCCAATCTTGCTTTACAATCAGCAGAAGATATAGGTTCATTTGAGTGGCAACAAAATTCATGGGAAATATTAAGCTCAGTGTTTGAAGCCCAACATAAGGACAGCAAAGCATTACAAGCTTATAAAAAATACATTTTATATCAAGACAGTGTATTGAGTGATGAAAAGAAACAGGAGCTGACACGTAAGGAAATGGAATTTGATTTTGAAAACAAAACTGCTTTGATAAAAGCAGAACACAGCAAGCAACAGGCCATTGCAGAAGAAAAAATAAAACAACAGGCTATTGTAAAAAATTCTGCAGTGGCAGGCGCAGTTATTTTATTGTTTGCAGGCATTTCAACATTTGTATTTTATAAACGCAAACGCGATGCGGAAGAAGAAAAGATCGAAGCAAATTTCAAAGCACACGAAGCCGAAACAGAAATGAAAGTTTTGCGCTTACAAATGAACCCTCATTTTATTTTCAATTCACTAAATTCTATCAGTAATTATATAAGCAGGCATGATATAAAAATGGCTGATCACTACTTAACCGGCTTTGCAAAACTGATGCGCATGATGCTTGAATATTCTGAACAAAAAGCAATTTCTTTGGAAGAAGATCTTAAAGCGCTTGAATTATACATTCAGTTAGAATCGCTCCGTATGAATCATGCATTTACTTATGAAATAAAAGTAGACGAAAATATTGATCAGGAAACAACACTTGTTCCGCCGATGATATTGCAGCCTTTTGTAGAGAACAGTATTTGGCATGGAATCGCTAACAAAGAAAGCGAAGGAAAAATTTGTATCGAGATAAAGAAAGAAGATGAAATGATCAACTGCATTGTAGAAGATAATGGTGCAGGAAGAATGAAACAGTCATCTGAAGCAGAACGAAAATCTTTAGGCATGAAGATCACAAAAGCAAGAATTGATATTTTGAACAGGATAAAAAAATCAAAAGCTGCAGTTGAGTTAACTGATCTTACACAAGGATTAAGAGTTGAGGTAAAACTTCCGCTTGAATTAAGTTACTAAGTATGATCAAAGCCATTATTATTGATGATGAAGCGCATTGCATATTACGATTGCAGGATCTGCTGAAAGAATATTGCAAAGGCTTTGTGCAGCTCTTTGGTTCTTATCAAACAATTGAAGAAGGAATAGATGCAATAGAAAAACACCAGCCTGATCTGGTTTTTTTAGATGTACAGTTGAATGATAAAACCGGATTTGATTTGTTATCTGAGTTAAATGAAATAGATTTTGAAGTAATCTTTACAACCGCTTTTGAAAAGTATGCGGTAAAGGCTTTTAAATTCAGCGCTGTTGATTATTTACTGAAACCCGTTGATGCAAATGATCTGCTCAGGGCTATTGAAAAACTGAAACAAAAAATAAGCAAAGAAGAACTCTCTCAAAAGTTTGAGGTGTTGCTGCAAAATTTTAAGAATGTGCAAGGCATCTCAAAACGCATAAGTGTTCCAACTATAAATGGTTTTAGTTTTATACCGGTAAGTGATATTATCCGCTGCGAAGCTGCTGTTAATTACACCATTTTGTATTTAAGCGACAAACAGAAATTAACCGTTGCTAAAACACTAAAAGAATTTGAAAACCTGTTAGGTGATTATAATTTTTGCCGAATACATCATTCACATCTTATCAATCTTGCTTATATAAAAAGTTATAATAAAGGCAAAGGTGGCTTTGTAGTAATGACCGATCAGTCTGAGATAGAAGTTTCAACCCGAAAAAAAGAAGAGTTTTTAAAAAGGCTTTCGGAGATTTAATGTTAACTCATTTCCTACAAACACATAAAGTCCGCGAGGTAACTCTTATGCAAGCCGTCAGACGCTTAAAAGTGTCTGACGGCTGTTCATTTCTAATTCAGGTGGATATTTCAGTTTTTCTTACACCAGCTTCATATTAACCGGATCCCAGTGAATTACTTTGTTCTCGAAGTAGCTGTCGTTACAAGCCAAACAAGGCGCAGCCGCCCTGAAACCAAACTCGGCATTTTCAACAATAGGCTTGCCTGAGCGAATGCCTTCAAAGAAATTAAAGAAGTGATTATAATGCGCATCATCATCCTGTGCACGATAATTTATATCATCCAATTTTGGTCTTTGCTGATCTTCTTTCGACCATTTTTTATTGTAAGCTTCCATCAATTCTTTCTGCATCGCTTCGGGATACGTTTCCAGAGAATCCCATCCGCCAATTCCGGGTGCTTTTGGCATTTTACTGCGGTGAATTCTAAAACCACCTTCTCCAAATAATTCCATTACACCTTCGGTACCCGTAATTTTTGTTCCGCCCACTTCACCCTCACCGCTTACAAAATTTACTTTCAGTGCCACCTGGAAAGCAGGATGCTCATCGGTTGCAGGATATTGAAGAACGGCATTCATTACATCGGGAACATCACGACCATCTTTCCAGTAAGTAAGATCGCCGATAGAAAATATTTTATTCGGCCCTTTTGAATCAGTGATATAGTGTATACCGGTTAACAAATGAACAAAAAGATCGCCTGCAACGCCGGTTCCGTAATCGCGGTAGTTTCTCCACCGGAAAAAACGGTTCGATTCATAGGCATGTTTATTTTTTGTTGTTGCCTGGAAAGTATCCCAATCCACTGTTTTTGGAGATGCATCCAAAGGAATAGTGTATTGCCATGCACCAAGAGAACTTTGCCTGTTGAACGATGCTTCAATGGTATTTATTTGGCCAATATCTCCTGCTTTATACAGCTCTTTCGCTTTGGCATAAGCAATACCGCTGATGCCCTGGCTTCCAACCTGGAAAACAGCATTTGTTTCTTTTTGCGCTTTTACTTCATCCAAACCCTGGCTTATTTTATGAACCATTGGTTTTTCACTGTACACGGCTTTACCTTTTCGCATCGCTTCAATAGCAATAGGCATGTGCCAGTTATCGCTTGTTGCAATAATAACGGCATCAATATCTTTCCGGTCTAATATCTCTTTATAATTCTTCGTGGTAAAAATATCCTTGCCGTATTTTTCTTTAGCGTGAGTTAATCTTCCGTCATAAAGATCGCAACACGCAACAAGTTTAACACCAGGAACACGAATGGCGGTGTCGGTATCATTATAACCCATTATACCCAAACCAATAGTGGCGAGGTTTATCTGGTCAGCCGATCCAAACTTTTGTTGTGCCCGTAAAATTCTTGTTTCAAATTCTTCCTGTGCGGATAAGCTTTTTAAAGAGCCTGCAGTTAACAAGGCCGCAGTACCGCCTAATTGTCTTAGAAATTTTCTTCTGTTTGATGATGACATAGCAATCGTTATTTTATAAGCAGTTAGTTAAGCGGATTTTTTTTATGAACCCGGCAGTTGAATAACTGTGAAGCGCCTGTTGCGTCACACTCTTCAACTGTAACAAATACATGAGCAATATAAAAAAAGGTAACTATATCGCAAGCAGTATGCTTATAGTTACCTTTAAAAAGGAGAAATTATTTTTACTTCATGTTATTTACCTGTTGCTGGTAAAATTGCATTATTTCAACTACGTCGCCGGCATTGTTATACCAGTTAGATTCATGCTCGATACTAAATTCGCCTTTATAATTCTGGCGTTTCAATTCCTTGAAAACAGAAGGGAAATCAATTACACCTTTACCGGGAATCGTATCGGCCGCATCAGTTTTATCGAATGCAGCAACATCTTTAAAATGTACATTCCAGATACGGCCTTCCAGTTTCTTCATAGCATCAGCAGGTTTAATACCATTGCGAGCCCAGTGACCAATGTCTGCACATGCGCCAATATTAGGGTGACCTTCCATTGCTGCAATTACAGAATCAGGGCTCCAGTAATGTGCGGGTTTTGGATGATCGTGAATAGCAACACGAATATTATATATGCCTGCAAGACTGTCAACATAATCCCATTGCTCTTTTTTTGGTTCAGCAACAATAAGGGGAATGTTCATTTCTTTCGCAAAATCGAATAAGTCTTTCCAGCCTTTCAGGTCATCTGCACCTGTAACACCAAAGGAATTAATGATAAGCCCTAAGCTGTCTGCATATTGTTTAACTGCCTGTCTTTGTTCTGCAGTCATAGTAGGGCCGAATTTCCCTTTCCATGGCCCACCAAGATCTTGTCCCGGAAAAGCCTGGATATATTTTATTCCTACACTGTCTGCTTTTTTCATAGCATCATGAAAAGAAAAAACACGGAACGTCCATAACTGTAAGCCTATATGCCAGTCGTTAGTTACGGAAGCATTGGCTGAAGAGTCTCTTTGTGCTGTTGAAGTGCTGTCGTCGTTGGTTGCGTTTTCCTGTGCTGAATTGCATGCAACCATACAGGTTATTGCAAGTGCAATAAAAGGGATTTTCATGTTTGGCAAAATTTTGTTTTTGTATGCTTGTTTAGTAATAGAATCCAAATTTAAGCTTGTGCAGTAGGCCCACCAAAATTCAAAGGAATTTCTACCTGTTCAAGATCCTGAATTTTACCGTTCACAGCTTCGTAACGTTCTATGTTTTCAAGCAGTGCTTTCATAAAACGCTTTGCATGCATGGGCGTAAAAATAATGCGTGATTTTACTTTGCTTTTGGGTGTGCCCGGCATTACATTCACAAAGTCTATAACAAACTCTGCATGGCTGTGTGTGATGATGGCTAGGTTAGCATAAGAACCTTCTGCTACTTCTTCGCTTATTTCAATGTTTAACTGGTTGGGTGGTGCTTGCTGATCTGGCATAAGAGTCATTTGTGCAAAAGTAGCGATTTGATAAAAAGCTCTTTTTGCAAATTCCATTAATCCGTATATTTATTTATAAAATACTTTGCCATGAGAAAATATTCACTATTCTATTTAACTCTTGCTATCCCGTTTCTTATTTATGCACAAACTAAAGAGGAGAACCTGCAATCAAAGGGTTATCTTTTCAATGAGTTTCTCCCTGGCTCTGTTCTTATGAAATCCGGTGAAATAGAAACAGCTTTTCTAAATTATGATGCTAACAACAAAAATATTGCTTTCGAAAAAAATGACAAATATCTTGTTCTCACTAATCTAGAGGATATTGATACCTTCTACATAAGCTATCGAAAATTTATACCGGTTGAAAAGAAAGTTTATGAAGTTCTATTACCGGGAAAAATTTCACTTTTAGCATCTTATAAAACCAAGACCCGGCCATTAACTGCAACAGTTGAACATGGTGGTGCAAGCAAAAAGGAAACGAAAGAAGTAAGTAATACGGTTTCGGATGTGTACTTAAATCGTAAATACGAACCTAACTTTTCACTTGACCTGCAACACGAATATTGGTTGGTAAGAGGTCGTAGCTTTTATAAAGCAAATAATGAAAAGCAGGTTGCAAAAGTATTTCCGGAGAAAGCAAAAGAAATAACGGCTTTTGTCTTTGATAATGCAATTGATTTCAAAAATCAAAATGATGTAGTTAAATTGATTAGTTTTTGCAATGAAAATTAGGATTAATTCTTTCAATTCTAACAAATAAAAAAGAGGCAGCTTTATTAAGACGCCTCTTTTTTATTATTAGCAAAACTTCCTACTATTAACGTGGACCTAAATACTCGTAAGTTTCGTCAAAATAGCATCGGATAGCCGGATCTCCAGGCACGGCCGAAGGCTGAAGCATGTAATATTTTATTTTAAGATTTCCATTCTCATCAAAAGCATTAACTCCTGAAGGATCTAACATAGCAGATCTTGTATTGGAGGCAGGTTGACCATATAAATTCGTAACACTAGTTACTTTACCAGCTGCATCGAAAAATATTCTCACGCCAAAACTTCCGTAATAAGAATATCCACTGCCAGTATAAAATAAATAACCATAATTACCCAAATCGTTATTATACACATCAACACTATTACCAGAGGAAGTTATGAAGCTAATATCCATTGGATAAACGCTTTCAAAAGCAGGATTGGTAATGTCAGAGAAAGTACCTGTTACCGTATAATGTCCATCTCTTAAATTACGTGCCCCAAAGGAATAAATAGCGGTGCTGAAATTAGCACTGATAATACCTGTAGAAACAGTTGTTATCTTAAGGGGAAGTGCATAGTTAACATTGAAATCAAAATCACTGCTGCCTATCACACTTACTTCAACCTGTGTTTGCCGGGTTCCTTGCTTGATAACAACAGTAGTTGGGAAGCTGTAAATGGTAGATGGTGGAACAACATAATCAGTTCCATCTTCTGCATTGTACTTTTCCAATGCCGCTTCATCAACAGCGAGGGTAACGGTAATGTCCTGAGGGGCTACATCTGCACCTGAATAGCTAACATTTACATTAAAGGTAGCGCTGTCGCCGGGAGCAATAGTACCCAAATCACTATGAAACCGCGGAAATTCTGATGAAGCAGTGGCCTTGTTATCCCCAGTATTATTAAACTCAATAACATTATTTGTTTTGCTTACATCAATATTCATCGGTGCTTCCTTTAAGCAGGAAGAGAGGCCGATGAGAAGTATTAAAAAAGGTAGCGTTTTTATAATTACTTGTTTCATGTTTATTGTTTTTATTGAAGAGCCCAGAAAATAAGAGTGGTAAAAGGACTGATGCCTTTAGGAACATTTGCAGAATTATAAGAACCTTCTGAAGAAGGATATAAAATTCTTGTAGGCAACCTATCGGGTCTTGGACTTTGAGATTGTGTTGAGGCAAATGTCTGATAAGCCGTTGCACCAGGTGTGTTAACTATAGCGGGGTAATGTGTGCGACGATACTCGTTCCACGCTTCTTCACCGCTAATAAAGTTAAGTGCAATGTATTTTTGCGTAATGATGGCCTCAATCTTCTTTTCTGTACTTGTAGCCAAATCGAAATTAACAAGGTAGCTATCAGCATTTTCTGCTATATATGCTGCAACATCCCCTTCTGGATCTCCATCAACAGAACCGTCTGGCAACTCATATAAATAATGGAAAGAAGCAACAATCCCACTATTAAATAAGGCTTTCGCATCATCTGAAATCAGATTTCTAACCACGCCTTCTGCCTGTAAGAAATAACTTTCTGCAGCTAGCATAAGCGGATAACCTGCATCCGGTCCTTTCAAAACACCTGTCGTATTACCGCTAGTTGCGCCATCCCTATTGTCGCTTGGATACCAGAAACTACCAGTAGGGCTTGATTCAATATCATTTCCTTCATGGCCTAATTGATTGGTTCCTGTTGTTGGATATTTATAGTAAATAGCAGAACCTCTCCAATCATCAGCAAGTTTATGGCCATCATAAAAACCAAAAATGAATTTTGTAGGCATCCACGCTTTATTAGCGGCAGAACCCGTATAACCAAATCCCCAACTTTCCCATGCCGGGTTTTGCCTTCCGTTGTCCCTTGTGTAACCAGGATTAACCAATGCATCTTCAGTAATAAAACCTGCAGCATCAAAAGATTTGTTAGCAAAATTCGCTTTATCACCTGCACGAATAATTAATCTAAGTTTAATTGTGTTTGCAAATTGAATCCACTTGGTCATATCTCCATCAAACAAAACATCAGAATTACCTAAGGGCTGAATAGTTTCACCTTCTGCATTCATTGCATCTTCGATAGTCTTTATTGACAGGTCTAATTCTGAAGCCAAGGTTGCATAAACTGTAGCAGCATCATCATAAGCAGTAGTCAACTGATCAGCACCTTTTAATGCCTCAGTATAAGGCACATCACCATAAGCATCAACGAGCATTTGGTAATTATATGACTTCATTATTCTTGCCGCGGCATTGAAGTAACTATACAAAGGAAGGTTCTCATCCGTTTGGTTTATAATCGTTTGATAATCTTCTAAGTTATCATAAGTGGCAGTCCAAAGTGCCTGAAAATCACTGGAACCAAAGTTATAAGTTACGGAAGTTCCAAAACCGCCATAACCACCTGCATTAGCCATATAACCTACTAATTGAGAGCCATATGAATTGAAACGGTTGATTCCGCTTGCAGTTGCTGTCAGCGCTTGTGGCAAGATTAATTCCGGTGTTGCCGATGTAGCCTGGTTCGGGTTATTATTAATATCAAGATATTTTTTGCAGGAGGTTGCTAAAACCATAACCCCCATAAAAATAATTGCTGTAATTTTTTTCATTTTCGATTTTTTAATTAGCACTGATTCATTAAACATTTACACGCTTTACTTTCTGAGATTTAATCATTCTTAGAATGTAAGTGCAATTGTTGCTCCATAATAACGAGAAGGAGGCGTTTGGCCGAGGCCGGTAAGGCCAATACCATTGCTGTCGTTACCTGCATCACTGTATTCCGGATCGGTATAGTAATTATCTTTTGCCATCCAGAGGAACAAATTACGACCTTGTACACTTATAGTAGCGCCTTTGATAAATTTGGTTTTATCTAATAAAGAAGTTGGTAGATCATAAGAGATAGATGCTTCCCTTAATTTCCAAAAGTCACCAGAGGTAACATAGTTAGAAGTTACATCTCTGTTGATATTATCTGACCAATAACCAGCATTCCCATTACCGTTTGGAACAGTTATGTTGTTATTTGGAATATAAGTGCCTGGTTTGTTTGGATCTTCATATACTGAATTAGGGAATACAAAACGTTGTCTGTCGAATACCGCTGTTCTATAGCCTGTGCCAGCCCAATCAAGTTCACCACCCATATTGTTATATATTTGATAACCGCCTCTGTAATCAAATAAAACTGAAAAATGAAAGTTTTTGTAGCTAATAGAAGCGTTTACACCGAACTGATGCTTTGGCGAAGCATTTCCGAGAATAGATATAGTATCAGATTTTGAAGGTAACCCTGTAAGTCTATCCACTATTACATGGCCTTCGGCATCACGCTCATAATCATAACCCATTATAACCGGAAATGCCTGCCCGATAACGGCATAAGAACCTGCAGTGTTACCATAAGTAGCCAAAGCAAGTTTAGGCAATTGGGCACTGATTGAATTAACGGTATTTTTCAGGTAAGTGTAATTTCCGCCGATTGTAATTTCCCAATTTCTTGATTGGATAGGAGTAACCTGTGCAACCACTTCGAGGCCCTTACTTTGTGTTTGTCCTGTATTGGTTCTTAAATTGGTGAATCCTGTAGTACTTGTAATGCTTGTGGTAACGGTTTGATCATCTGTTTTTGAATCAAACCAGGTAACTTTTGTTTGTACACGGTCTTTATACAAATTCAAATCAAATCCAACTTCATAACCATGTGTAATTTCAGGTTTTAGCGAGTTTGACACCAATACATTTCCTACTGAATAACCGGCTAAACTTCCGTAAGGAAAGCCGGAAGCATTGGAAGAATACGTTGGTAAAAGGTAATAAGCGCCAAAGTCTCCACTGTTTCCTAAGTTAACC
>JAEZRL010000179.1 GCA_023440945.1 Bacteroidota bacterium | reverse complement strand
TGTCTATACTGCTTGGAAATGGATGAATGTTATGATGTTTATATTTTTTTGCTTCGTACAAACTGTAACCACCTGTAAAAACAACATCAGCTTTGCTCATCAGTTGAGCTTCGTAATCTCTTAATCCTACAGGTGGATTTTTGAAGTTTGACAATTCATCCATGCAATCATAAACAATTGCTTTAGGCTGAAAATGCGTTGTATAGCGAATAGGCATCGGTGTATAATACCAGAAAAAATAATTATGAATATTCATCTTTAAAAAAAGAGCATTCAATAAATTTTTCTGACGTAATAGTTTATCTGGTGAAGTGCCGTCATCGTTCAAATAAAGTGAAACAATCCAAACACCTTCTTCACTTAAATTTATTTTGTAACTGTCTGTCGGTGCGAAATATTCTGTTTCTTCAATATAAAATACCCGAAATGTTTTTGCAGCTCTGCTCAACAAATGTTGAGGTCGTTGAAAAACAAAGTTCCATCGCAGATGAGAAAAACAAACAAGATCTAACGTATTGGAACTGCTTAAAGATTTTGTAAAAGATGGATTCATTGTCATACACGTTCAAGATTTGCACTTATTAATTTTTCACAGCACAAGGCTTACTTATCTGATTGTAAAACCAAATTAAAAGCCAGAGTAACCGTGGTATAAAAGAGAAATTTTTAAAAATTATCCGCATAAAAATGCAGGATGTTTTAAAGGATGAAGGGTGTCATTTCATTTAAACAACATAAGGTAAAGATCAACATCATTCTGCTGCACAGTTAAACGTCATCACCTAAAGACGTTCGGGCATAGAAGTAAAATAATCTGAACATGCTTTTTAGCCTTTAATATCAAAGTAATAATGGTTCAAGGTTGCTTAAATCATAGGGATTACAGACGGATATAGCAATAGGTAAATTTCTTCCTATCACAATAATTATTTAACCTGTCTCCAGCTATTTGTTTTTCCAAAGGATAAAAGACTTTACTGTTCTACTCTTTCTTACACTTTTCATAAGCTAATTATCGCAACACTTTTCTTTACTATCATCCTTCATAATTCAAAGGCTCCGCTCTCATAACAGGTCTGAAATCATCACTCAATTCATCTTCATTCATACTCCCATCTATAATATTATGGGAAAAAACATCATAATCTTCTTCTTCATCACCGTAGTCTTCCACATCTTTAAACTCATAGGTATAATGAGGATGACTATTATTTCTTGTACCCATTTTATAACCAAGGAATACGCCTGCAAGCAATCCTGCAATTCCTGTTGCAACTACTATGCTTTCCGATTTTACCATCATATTAAAGCTTTAGTTATTAGCTAAGAAAAGTGCTTGTTGTTATAATATAAATATAATGCCATATAATATAAATATAATGCCATCTTTAAATACATTGTGTAAGAAGGCGAATTATCAAAAAGAAGAAGAAAATTGATTTTTTTGAATGAATAATACAAAAACTGTGGAATAATCGCCACATAATTATATGAAGCTTCAATTCATTCAATGGATTTGTACAGTTATAAAAGGATAAGGATTTTCTTAATGAGGAATTCAATCAAATGTTACAGTATAAAAAAATTTTACAAAATTTGAAGCAGTTTTTGATGAAGCATATAAAACTATAATGAATGAAAGTTCCTGTAAACTATGTCAGTCCTAAAGAAGCATTAGGCATTATACAATCTAATCAAAGAGTATTTATTCATGGCAGCGCACATACACCAACTTATCTTTTAAAACATCTTGCCGAAGAAGCATATAGATTACAGGATGTTGAAATAGTTTCCATTAGTGTTTATGGCGATCTTCATGTTGATAAACCTGAGTACAGAAATAATTTTCATCTAAATTCTTTATTCGTCTCTGCTTCGTTGCGTGAAGCAGTTAATGCAGGATATGCAGATTATGTTCCTGTATTTTTAAGCGAGATACCTAATTTATTTCATCAAAATATTTTACCAATTGATGTTGCTATTGTCCAGGTTTCGTTACCTGATGCACATGGCTATTGTTCGCTTGGTGTTTCAGTTGATATAGCTAGAAGCGCTGTTGATACGGCAAAATATGTAATAGCGCAGGTAAATCCAAATGCGCCGAGAACACATGGTGATGGCATGATACACAGCAGCAGGTTTTATGCGATGGTTTATTGTGAAGATGCTTTGCATACCGCGAATTTTGGTGCAAAAGAAGGAGCTGAATCAAAAAGAATCGGCGAACATGTGGCAGGACTGATTGAAGACAGGAGCACTATTCAAATGGGCATTGGCGCTATTCCGGATGCAGTATTAAAATGTTTAAGCAACCACAAAGATCTTGGAATACATACAGAAATGTGTTCAGATGGAATTATTGATCTTGTTGAAAAAGATGTTGTGAACAACAAGTACAAAAGGATACATCCAAATAAAAGTGTTTCTTCTTTTGCTTTAGGTTCAAAAAAATTATATGAATATGTGAACGATAATCCTGCTTTTGCCTTTCTTGATATTGATTATGTGAACGATCCCCATGTGATACGTCGTAACAACAGAATGGTTTCTATCAACAGTGCTATTGAAGTAGATATAACAGGCCAGGTTTGCAGCGATTCAATCGGAACTTATCAGTTTTCAGGCGTTGGTGGTCAAATGGATTTTATGCGGGGCGCTGCTTTAAGCGAAGGAGGTAAACCAATTATTGCAATTCCATCCCGTACCGCAAAAGGTGTTTCGCGTATTGCTGCTATTTTAAAACCCGGAGCAGGTGTTGTTACTACCAGAGCACACATGCATTATGTTGTTACCGAATATGGCATTGCTTATTTATATGGAAAGAATTTACGCCAGCGGGCAAAAGCACTTATCAGTATTGCACATCCCGATGACAGGGAAGCGT
>JAEZRL010000081.1 GCA_023440945.1 Bacteroidota bacterium | reverse complement strand
AAGAGGGGAAACAAAACACTGATAATAAGTATAACCGTCAGTGTAATTTTAAGCGGAGATAAAGGTTTGCGTATGGTTGTTGAAGGCATCAATGCAATTGTAATTGTAACAAGGGTAAAGAAATTTTTCCACGCTCATTATTTTCTTCTACCATTACCACTTTTTCAGAGATATATGTATAACGTTCCTTCAAACGCATTAACTGATCCTTTGCAGCGGCATTTGTTTCCTTTGGTTGACGTGAATAAGAGATAACCAATGCACCATTGAATTGATGAAGTTCAATTATCAAAGGTTTATTTGCAGACATTGCATTCGTGTTAATAATATACTCAAACAAAACCATTAACGAATGTGGTGGTATATCATAATGTTTTGCATTAATATCATCAATAACTACTTTAAATTTTTTGCCAAAACGCTGCTCCATCAAAAAAACATAAGAGCGAATAAAATTCAGCTCCTGCTCCAACGGCACAACCTCTTTGTCTTTTTGTTCCAACAAATAGCGATATGTTTTTGATAACTTCTCAATAAAAGTTTCAGCAAGGTCTGCATCTGCATAAACCAGTGATGTTAATGCGCTTAAACTATTGAAAAGAAAATGCGGATTCAGTTGGTTCTTCATTGCTTCAAACTGCGATTGTGTATATTCCCTTTGCCATTTAAGCAATTCAAGTTGCTTCTGCTGCAGGTATATAAAAATTCTGAAGCTCGTCATAAAAGCATAGATAACAATGAGCAAAGTAAGGTTGATCATTTGTATCATCTTCAGCTTCTTATTTAGTGTAACAGGGTCTTCAGGCTCAAGATTATATGTAATAAAAATCCATCTGAAAAATTCCATCACAGCAAAACCAACCACCATCACAAATAATATTTCACGCAAAAAACGCTGCAGACTGTTCTGCCCATTTACATACTTCCTATTAAAATATTGAATGGTATAATAAACAAAATAGAGTATCACGAATGTTTGCAATAAAACCGGCCAGCCTTGTTTCAAAAAACCCGGCAACTCACTCCATTTCAAAATTTCACCCACATTAATATAAGAGTAAATGCAGGCTATTAGAAAATTAAACAAGATTCCACCTGATAAAAAAATGAAATGAATATTTGTATAAAAAGATTTGCGGCTCATGTTATCAAGCTGATAAATGTAAAACAAATTGTTACGTTTAAACGACAGGCAGAGCGCTACATTCATTTATTTCATTAGCCCGGCCACATTACTACTATTGTACTTTACTTGCGTCGCACTCTTCAACGCTTTCTTCTGTATTCAACAAAATAAAAGTGAACAAAAATTATTGTTTTATTTCTTTCATTCCCGATGAATGCCGGATAATAACTGATGGATCAGGATCAGCAACAGGAATCGTTTTCCTGGTTGGAGACATACCAAACAAAAAGTGAAGAAGGCTTGTCCTTTTAACAATGAGTCTGTGTGCCACTTAGATAAATAACCTTAGAACTAATTATGCCAAGAGCAAATCTTTTTATCCATTGCTATATCTTTTTGTTGTGGAAAATAGGCCGTTTTATTAATAAAAAAATGGCAACATGTATTATTCATATTGCCATTCTAAAAGTTATTGTAAGAAGATTATAAATTTCTTATCCAGATATTGCGAAAACTAATCGGCTCACTTTTATCGCCATGTGCCTGCAATTTAATAGGTGCAGCGCCATGTGCTTTGTATTGTGGTTTACCAATGTATAAAGTTGGGCCCTGTAACTCAAAATTATTCTGGATCAAAACGCCATTTTGAAAAGCAGTTACACGTGCAGGAGATTTTACAGAACCATCATCATTGAAACGTGGGGCAGTCCAAACAACATCATAGGTTTGCCATTCTCCTGGTTTTTTACAGGCATTAACCAATGGCGCATGTTGCTTATAAATACTGCCTGCTTGTCCGTTTGTATAGGTTTTATTGTTATAATTATCAAGAATCTGCAATTCGTAACCTGCATCACCGCGGCCAATAGATGCAAGAAATAAACCACTGTTACCTCTTCCTTGTCCTTCACCTGTAATATCTGCCGGTATCTTCCATTCGATGTGCAATTGATAATCTGTAAAAGACTGTTTTGTTTGAATGTTACCCGCTTTTTTATTCACTGTCATTATTCCATCAGCAACGGTCCAATCTGCAGGTTTCGTGGTATCGTTCGCCGTTACCCAATTGTCTAAATTCTTTCCATTGAATAAAACAATTGCATCCGAAGGTGCATCGCTTGGAGTAGCTCCCGGCGTTACTACCGGAGGAACAGGTGTGTAAAATTCGGTGTCTTCAGGTTTTGCTTGTGAGAAAGCTAAAGCGGAGATACTTAAGGCTGCTGTTGCCAATAAAAGTTTCTTGTTCATTATTCTGTCTGTTAATTATAAAAAATACTTTGTTATACTGTAGGAAGTTTATACCCGTTATGATATTCTTTCATCAAATACTGTTTATTTACCGCTTCATCTGTAAAACGTCCTTTATCTTTATCCCAGTTTAATTTTTCCCGGGTGCGATAAGCGATGTTACCCATTTGTGCTACAACAGCTACGTGTGTTGCTTCACTTACCGGACAACGGAGGTCTTCAAACTTTCTCGAACGAACTACATCAATAAAATTTTGCATGTGGTTTTGCAATCCGTTATCCATAACTTTCACAAATGGTTTGCTTACTTTATTACCACTTTGTTTTTCTTCTATTACCTCCCATCCGCCACGATTAAGAATACATGTTCCATTGTTGCCAATGTAGGCGATACCATGATCGCGGTTATAAGAGCCATTATCAATTCCCATGGCAGAATCCCAAACCATATTAAAAGTTGGGAATTCGTACAAAGTAGTAAGCGTATCAGGTGTTTCTTCATAAAGATCAGGATAAGCAAACCTTCCACCTAATGCAGATATTGACAAAGGAGTTGTTGCTTTCATACCTAATAAACCATAATCGAGCAAATGAACACCCCAATCTGTCATTAAGCCACCTGCATAATCCCAAAACCAACGAAAGTTAAAATGAAAACGACTTGAATTGAAAGGTTTTGTTGGTGCAGGCCCTAACCATTTTGCATAATCAACACCTGCAGGAGGTGCGGAATCAGGAACCACGGGACCAGGCTTCATCCATCCCTGGTAACACCAAACTTTTACGGTTCGTATATTACCAAGTTGACCGCTTTGCACAAAATCAACTGCATCTTTAAAATGTTGCTGGCTGCGTTGCCACTGACCAACCTGTACAGCTCTTTTATAACGCTGTTGTGCTTTCTCCATAGAGCGGCATTCTTCTATTGAATTACCTACAGGTTTCTCGCAATACACATCTTTGCCTGCTGCACAAGCTTCCATCATTATTAGCGCATGCCAGTGATCAGGTGTGCCGATGATAACTGCATCTACATCTTTATTATCCAAAACTTTCCTATAATCATCATAAGTTTTAACCTTCGATGTATCTATATTATTCTTTTGAAGATCAGCCAATCTTTTATCCAACACATTCTTGTCAACATCGCATAAGGCAACAAGATTAACACCCGGGATTTTCAATGCAGCACTAAGATCAGCAAAGCCCATTCCATTGATTCCTATGGCAGCAATGTTAATTTGATCAGAGGGCATTATTTTATTTTTGAAGATGGCAAAAGCCTGGTTATCGAAGGCTGAAACAAGCAATCCTCCGCCTACCAATGCCGAGGACTGTTGCAAAAAGGAACGTCTGTTTCCCATAAAAGTGCAAGTATTTTTAGTATTACAAGAAGATTAGCTGACAAGATTATTCTTTACATAATTATAGCTTTTGGCAATGCTTTCATAAACAGGAATCTTTACCTGGTCCTGCTCTACAAAAAAGTATTCCATGCCCGAAAGCTTTTTATACTTGAATATCTCTTTGTAATTAATAGTGCCACTACCCACTTCCGTAAATTCTTTTTCTGCTGTATTGGCCATATCTTTTACATGCCACATTTTGAAACGTCCGGGTTGCTCTTTCATCAAAGCGATAGGATCTTTTCCTGCTCGTGAAACCCAGTAAATATCCATTTCAAAACTCACCATTTTAGGATCAGTTTGTTTGGAAAGAATGCTATAACCGGTTTCACCATTGCCCCAGTCTTTAAATTCAAAATCATGGTTGTGATAAGCCAGTTTCATTCCCGCATCTTTTACCAACGGTGCCGCTTTGTTTAACCTGTCCGCGAGTGTTTTATAATCATCGAGGCTTTTACGAAGATTAGGTGTAAGAAATGGAATGGTGAAAAAAGTATGACCCATTTTAGCAGCATCTTCAATGGTATGTTTCAATTCATCTTCATCCCCATTAGACAAGTAATTGTTAACGCTATAGTGGCCGCTTGGTGTTACAATGTTGTTCTTTTTGAGAATAGCTAAAAATTCTTCCGGTGTAAGACCGAAAAACTTTCCATTTCCATAACCAAAAACCTCTAAAGAATTATAACCAATTTGCGCTACTTTTTCAATAGTTCCTGGCACATCTTTAACAACTTCGTTTCTTACCGTGTATAACTGTAAACCAATTAATTGTTGTTTGGCAGCAAAGTGTTCTGGTTTTAATAACAAGCCGGCACAAACAAGACCGGATTGTTTAAGAAATGTTCTTCTGGTTATCATTATTTGATTTTTTCATATGAAGCGAGGGTTTGAAATTACAAAAACTACAAAAGCAAAAAATCAGATTTCTGAATTTTATTAAAATAAAGGTCAGAAGTACACTTCAAATCCTGCTGCAACTAAAAAAGTTGCTATTCTTTGAATACTTTTTCTGCAAAGGTTTAATGGCCGAGATTTTTTTTAAGAAAATATCACAGCACTAACACTTCCTTATTTCACTTCCTGCATTTGAACCAACTTACGATACACGCCTTCCTGTAATATCAGTTCTTCATGTGTACCTCTTTGCACTATTTCACCCTTCTGCAAAACAATGATTTCATCTGCATGGCGGATAGTTGAGAGCCGGTGCGCAATAACAATGGAGGTTCTGTTTTGCATCATCTTATTAATAGCATCCTGAACCAATCTTTCGCTTTCGGTATCAAGCGAAGAGGTTGCTTCGTCTAAAATAAGAATAGGAGCATCTTTTATAATAGCCCTGGCAATTGTAAGTCTCTGACGCTGGCCGCCACTTAGCTTCATGCCTCTATCGCCAATAATTGTTTGATATCCATTCTCAAGTTCGATGATAAAATTATGGGCATTTGCTGCCTTTGCAGCTTCGATCACCGCATTTTCATCTGCCGTAGGAAGGCCAAAAAGGATGTTATTGTAAACGGTGTCATTAAAGAGTACCGGATCCTGCGATACTATGCTTATTAAGTTACGAAGATCGTGAAGCTTACATTCTCTAATATCCATATCGTCTATACAGACTGCACCATTCGTTACATCGTAGAAGCGGGGAATAAGATCTGCAAGAGTTGACTTCCCGGCGCCACTCATACCTACAAGCGCAATAAGCTTTCCTTTATCAATCTGCAAATTAATATCCTTTAAAACCGACTGATCTTCCTTATAACTGAAAGACACATTTTTAAAACTGATGGAGTGATCAAAAGTTTTAATTGCTGTGGCATTGTTTTTTTCTGTGATCGCATTTGGTGTGTCGAGTATTCGCAACACTCTTTCGCCGGCAGATAATCCTCTTTGCAAGTAAGATATGGAGCTTGCAATATTTTTAGAAGGTGTTATAATCTGAAAATAAAAAACAATATAGGAAATAAAAGCGGCTGCCGTTAAAGTACTCCTGCCTGTAAGAATTAAATTGCCTCCATAAATAATGATCGTTATAACCACCATCACACCTAATATTTCTGACAGTGGAGAAGCAAGTTCACGTTGATTTAAAATAGCTTTCATGGTTCTGCTGAACATGTTGTTCTCGCTGCCAAACTTTTTAATGATCATCTTTTCTGCAATAAAAGCTTTGATGATTCGAATGCCGGAAATGGTTTCTTCGGTAATGTTAAGAATGTGACCTAAAATATTCTGGCTGTAATTTGATTTCTTTTTCAACCGTTTCGATATACTTGAAATAAGCAAGCCGGATACAGGGAAAAAAACAAGGGTGAAAAGCGTTAACTCTTTTGATAAATAAAACAGCATTAAAAAAGTAGAAATGATAATAAAAGGTTCTCTGAAAATAGTTTGAATAGAACTTACTACCGAATTTTCTATTTCAACTACGTCGTTGCTGATAACAGATAAAAGATCACCTTTTCTTTCATTATGATAAAAGGATAACGATTGATGCACATATTGCTTATGTAAATCTTCCCGTAGTTTTCTAATCAGGTTAACTCGCATTCTGGTAAGCACTCTTTGTGCCAGATAACCAAAAGCATTTTTCAACAACACACAAATAAATAGAACAATGCAAACATATATAAGTACACCTAACCTTCCTTTTGTTTCAACATAATGATTCAACTGGTAATAAAATAACTGTTTGAAATAATCAACAGAAAAAGAGAAGTGCGGCATTGTTAATACAACAACCTCGTTTTCTTTATTAAATAATACATTGAGCAAAGGAATCAGAAGTGTAAAATTCAGCAGGCTGAATAATGTGAACAAGATGATATATACAAGATATTCAGGAATGTAATGATGATAAGGTTTGGAAAACTTTAAAAGCCTGAGAAATGTTTTCATTATGCGCAAATAAGATTAAGATTATTTAATTTCGCAGGTTAGCTTTTAAAAGCTCTGCTGCTTTCGATGCTGCAGTTCTTATTTTTTAATAACATCCATAATGATCAGTATTATCACCGCAATACATAACGGTTTATCTTATAACCAGCTTTTTGTATCCTCTTTAAAGAAATATACAAATTCTGATTATGAGCTGATTATTATTGACAATGCTTCAACGGATGGTAGTCACGAATTTTTTAAGAAAACCGGGGCAAAGCTAATATTAAATAAGCAAAATCTGTCTTATCCTGTATGTCAGAACATGGGTATTCAAGAGGCAAAAAGCGATCATATTTTCTTCCTGAATAATGATCTTATTCTTTCTCCTTCCTGGGATACAAGACTGATAGAAACTGCTACTTTACACAATCTTGATATAGTTTCTGCATGTGGTGTTGAAAATATGGGTGATTTTAAAACAACACGCCGTTTTTCACGCAAATGGAAAAGAGCAAAGAACCTGTTATTGCCTTTTGGATTTGGCAAAAACAATCTAAGATTAATGCATAAATTGATGTATGGCAACTGGGAAAAATTTTGTGAAGAAAGATTTAAAGAGTATGATCATAAGGTAGTAGAAGGAATAGTCGGCAACAATGTGATGATTACAAGAAAAGGCTTGAATATTGCAGGGCTATGGGATGAACGAATACAGGCTGCAGATTTCGACCTATTTATGCGGTCTAAAAAAATATCTTTAGCTGGTGGTGGTATAAAACCCAGCCATATTGCTTTAGGTGTTTATATTCATCATTATATCCGCATGACCTCAAAATATGCAGTGAAAGCAAAACCATTTTCTGATATAGATAATCTTATTGGATTATCCGACAAATGGACAAAGGAGGAACTTGATTTACTTCACCCTGATAATGAAACTATCAGAAAAAAATAATTTATGCAAGAAGGAAAACGTCAGCGCCAGGTCGCGGGAGTAATACAGGAAGAATTGAATGATATCTTCAGAAGATTAGCTTTGAATATGATAGATGGCGGTATGGCGTCTATTTCAAATGTAAAAGTCACACCGGATCTTTTGGAAGCAAGAATTTATTTAAGCTTATTCCAGGTGAAAGATCAGGAAGATGCGATGAAAAAAATAGAAAACAGAGCCTGGGAGATAAAAAGAGAATTGGCTGAAAGAGTAAAACACCAGTTGCGGCGAATGCCGGTTCTTCATTTTTATCTCGATGATACGTTGGATCATGTTTTTAAAATGGAAGAATTATTCAAACAAATAAAAGAAGAAAAACCACCAACAACAGATAACGAATAAATAACTCTCTATAAATTGTGCTACTAAAAATTCCCTATTAGGGTTAGGGTATGAAATTACTTTTTGCCTGGCGTTATTTTAAATCAAAAAAATCTACAAATGCCATCAATATCATTGCATGGATAAGTGTGCTTGCTATTGCAGTTGGTACGGCTGCATTAATAATTGTCCTTAGCGTATTTAATGGCTTTGAGGATCTTGTTAAGAATTTATATGGCGATTTTTATTCGGATGTTCGTATCGCTCCTTCCAAAGGAAAATTTATTGATATTTCAGATGCGCAATTGCAAAAAATAAGATCAGTAAAAGGTGTAAAAAGTTTGAGTCTTGTTGTAGAAGAAAAAGCAGTACTTGTTAATGGCGATTACCAGGCTATTATTTATCTGAAAGGCGTTGATAAGAATTACAACACAGTAAGCAGTCTTAAAAAGCATATTGAAAGAGGACAATATGATCTCGGCACAACCGATAACCCCGCTTTAGTTGTGGGCGGTGGAATTGAAAATGCAGTAGGCGCTGATCCTGAATCGAACCTTATTCCGCTTACTATTTACCTCCCTAATCGGGATGTAAAAAATTTCAACAGCATGGATGCGATGTATTCTTCAAACGTGAATGTTACCGGGACCTTTACGGTTCAGCAGGAATTTGATAATAAATATGCATTCACCAATTTGCCTTTTCTACAGTACATGCTTAATCTTGAACCTCATCAATTCTCCGGTGTTGAGCTAGCACTTCAACCCGGAACTAATATGATTAAAATAAAAGAGTTATTGCTGAAGGCATTAGGCCCTGACTTTAAAGTACAAACACGTTACGAGCAAAACCAGAGTTTATTCACCGTTATGCAAGTGGAGAAATGGGTGATTTACGGTATTCTTTCTTTAATATTACTCATCGCAGCCTTTAACATGATCGGTTCGCTTACGATGCTGGTACTTGAGAAACAAAAAGATATTGCAGTATTGAAAGCAATGGGCGCAAATAACAATCTTATCCAAAATATTTTTCTAAGTGAAGGTTTTGTGTTGGCAGGTGTTGGTGGTTTTTCAGGAATGCTTATCGCTTTTCTCGTATGTGCTGTACAAATGAAATTTAAGCTTATTAAACTTGAAGGAGGAACTTTCATAATAGATTATTATCCCGTAAAAATGGTACCTCCTGATTTTTTCCTGGTAGGATTTACAGTTTTTGTTGTAGCACTTTTAGCAGCGTATTTACCTGCAAGAAAAGCAGGTACACAATTCTTCTCTTTAAAGAGTTAATCGTATTTTTTATGAGCAAGCAAGTGTTTTTCATGGCAACTTCGTTGTGTCACTCACTTGGTCGTTCTTTGCTTTTCTCAACAATAATACCTCGCTATTTTTATTAATGAAAATAATATGAGATGCCGGTAAAGTGAATAAAACATGGTATGTATTGCTATAACCATGTTAATGGTAAAATAAAGAACTTAAAAATGTAAATTGCTTTCATGAATAAACTCCTGCTGTTTCTTTTGCTGTTGTTTAGCATTCCTGTTTTTTCTCAAAACATACATGGCGTAGTAACTGATTCTGTTACACACCAGGCTTTGCCTTATGCAACTGTTTTTTATAATCAGAAGAAAAGGTTTTTATATACCGATTCAGCAGGAAGGTTTACCATTCCAAGAGATTCGCTTATACACAATGACAGTTTATATGTGCAGTTCCTGGGCTATAAACAATTAAGTGTTCCTGTTGTACAACTTAAAGAAGAGAATGTTTTAAGAATGATTCCTCAAACTGAAACACTAGAACCTGTAACCGTTACCAACTGCAGGAAACTGAAAAATTATATTCTGAACAAACATGCAGGCATTGCAAAAAATTATATGGGCCCCGGTCCTGAAACAAAAATTATCATTGCAGGTAGATATGTTGCTAAAAAACAGCGAAGAGGTTATGTAAAACAAATTCGTTTTTATGATGAGACTTTTAACGGAACAGTGGTAGTTCCTGTTCGTTTGCGCTGGTATGAATGGAATGCTGCGCAGCAACTTCCGGGAAAGGAATTAACGAATAAAAATATTATCGTGTACACGTATAAAAAAGGTTGGAATAGTTTTGATATCCCGGATACCAGTATTTATTTCCCCGCTGAAGGAATTGTTTTTGGCCTTGAGTTTATTTATCCTGTTGAGTTTGCTAATCAATATAAAAATCTTTCTTCTGCAAAAGAAAAACTGCAATGGCTATCGGATATGAATCACCGGTGGTCATTAGGAATGCAACTGACAAGAGATGAACAACAAAAAGGTTTTTATGGCGTTAACAACGAGCCTTTTCAACCCTACGATGAACGTGGAAAAGGTTATTATATAAAGCCTGCTATAAAATTTGTTGTTGCACACTGTGTGAAGTGAGTTTCTCCGTTTAAATTCAAGTTGCTGCATAACGAACAGAACGTACAAGTGAGTGACACAAGGAACGATCAGTAAAGCGGTAAAGCTCGTAAACAAAATTCTCTAAGCTTTATTTAACGCCGCATTAAACCAACTGCAATTACTTTTGGTCTTTCTAATTATTATGAAAAAAATTTTAGTATTATTTGCAGCTTTAGTATCCTGTCAGTTTATTCATGCGCAGGGTTTGAAAGGCATTTTAAAAAACGTAACAAAGAGTGATTCATCCGGAACACTTGATAAAATATTTTCCGGCAAAGGTTCACTTAGTACGGATGAAGTAGCAAGTGGTTTGAAAGAAGCTTTGAATGTTGGTGTTACCAAAGGCACACAAAAGCTGAGTTCGGTAGATGGCTTTTTTAAAGATGCTGCGATAAAAATTTTATTACCTCCCGAAGCAAAAAAAGTTGAAAGCACTCTCCGGGATATTGGTTTGAACAAACAAGTAGATGATGCAATACTTTCAATGAACAGAGCTGCAGAAGATGCGGCAAAAAGTGCAGCGCCCATCTTTGTTGATGCTATAAAACAAATAACAATTCAGGATGCTTGGAGCATTTTAAAAGGCAATGATTCTGCTGCAACAAGTTATTTGAAACAAAAAACAACAGCTTCATTAACAGAAGCATTCAGGCCGGTAATAGAAAAGTCGCTGGAGAAGGTTGACGCCACAAAATACTGGAACACTGTTTTCACAACTTATAACAAAATGCCCTTGGTTAACAAAGTAAATCCTGATCTTACTGCTTATGTAACAGAAAAAGCATTAACCGGAATATTTCATGAAGTAGCAACGCAGGAAGCAGAGATAAGAAAAAATCCCATGGCAAGAACAACAGATCTGCTGAAAAAAGTGTTCGCAAAATAAACTTTCCTTATAAAAAATTATCCATTAATAGCAAAGCTTCTCTAAGAAGCTTTTTTTATTGGCATGAATTTTCTGTATGCTAAAAAAAATTACAATGAAGAAAATATTGATCGTGGCATTTATCTTTTTTGCTTCAGGATGTGAGACAGCACAGCAGGTTTTAAACAGTTTGCCAAACAGTACAGGTGGATTAACAACACAGGAAATCGTTTCAGGTTTAAAAGAAGCTTTGACCATCGGCACACAAAACGGAACAAATAAACTATCAGCAGTAAATGGTTTCTTTGCCAATGATGCGGTAAAAATATTAATGCCGCCACAGGCACAAAAAGTAGAAAGCACTTTACGCGGCGTAGGTTTGGGAAAAGTAGTTGACCAGGCTGTTGAATCCATGAACCATGCAGCGGAAGATGCCGCAACAAAAGCAACACCGATTTTTGTGAATGCTATCAAACAAATGACGATTACAGATGCATTAGGTATTTTACGAGGTGGCGATACAGCAGCAACAAATTATTTCAGAAGAAAAACAACAGATCAGTTAACCGGTGCATTTCGACCAGTAGTTGATAAAGCACTTGAAAAAGTAAACGCAACAAAATACTGGAGTGATGTTTTTACAGTATATAATAAATTTTCTACAACACCTGTAAACACTGATCTCGGCGCTTATGTTACACAACGTGCAATAGATGGAATTTTTTACGAGGTAGGGCAGGAAGAAAAGAAGATAAGGCAAGATCCTGCAGCACGTGTAACTGATATTTTGAAAAAAGTGTTTGGAAGTGCACAGGCAAAACAGGGATAAGTTGAGTTTAACAAGGAATATTAAATCATTTTAAGGTACGGTAAGAAAAAATCAGAATTATCAGCATCAGTTATTAGTTGTAATACAAAAAGCTTTCACCAAACGCTGAAAGCTTTTTTAATGATTTTCCTTGAAGCAAATTATTTCTGAGCTAAGAAATCCTTTACTTTATCCTTGTGCACTATTGCTTCTTTAAAAGTATAGGCACCGGTTTTCGGACTGCGAACAGTCTT
>JAEZRL010000044.1 GCA_023440945.1 Bacteroidota bacterium | reverse complement strand
GTAGCGAACTCTATTCCTTTGCAATCCATTGCAAAGCTTATCCAATAATATAGAAAAAGTCCATCCCTTCAGTATAACCGCAGCTTTAGAGTTGCGGTTTTTTATTGCAAAAAATTATGTTTTTTTGATAAAGATGAACTGTACTTAATATTATTTAATACGTTAACCTCCGGCTTAGTTCTTCATTTATCCGGGTAAACAAATGCTCCGGTTTATATACACGCCAGTTCTCAATATTCATCAATTCGATGAAATAATTGAGTTTGCGTTTGCGAAAATCGTGTTGTGTTGCATCGGGCATGTTGAGGGAAACAATCCAGCCTTCTTCATCCGTTACTTCATCATACCATTCCTGGTAATAATCTTTGTCGCCACTGTGAAAGTTGAGCACATTTTCTGTTATTAGAATAAACTTAGTTATGCCTTCATACTGCATTTTATCAACCACATCACGTTTTAAAGTCATGATGTCGTTTTCTATTGCATCATTCCATTCGCCTATCAATTCAATGATTGCAAAATGAAGATCGTAATCGGCATACAATATTTTCATGTAAAGCGTACGGCTTCCAAACTCATCCCACTGCGGATGGATATAATAATTGTACACTGTTTGAGAGAATTCAAACTCACTGTACGATCTACCATAAAAAGGAGATCGTTTATCTTCTTCCGCAGTATATAAATGCCGCCAGTTAAAAAAAGGTTCTATCTCATGCATAATCTTTCCCTCTATATAATTTACTATAAAACTTGTACCAATTATTACGCTTTAAAATGATGCAGAGATGATAAAATTTGTTGAAGCGATAACAAAAAGTACAAGAGTGCGACGCAACGGAATTACCATAGTAGTAATGCAGCCGGGCACACACAAAAACGCTGAAAACAATAATAGGAATTTTACCATTTAATAGCAAACAGAAAACAAAAAACCCTTCTGTTTTTAGAAGGGCTTGTAAACGTTTTATAAGTTTATTATAAATTAAAAGCTTGTTTTACCTTATCTGTGTAATCAAGTTTTTCCCAGGTAAATAATTCTACTTCTTTGGTAACTTCCCGGCCTTCGGGTGAGCGGAAAACTTTTGTTACTGTTTCAGGTTTGCGGCCCATGTGACCGTAAGCGGCAGTTTCACTGTAAATGGGATTGCGCAGCTTTAAACGTTGCTCGATGAAGAATGGACGCATATCAAATATTTCGCTTACTTTTTTTGCAATCTCACCATCACTCATCTTAACTTTTGATGTGCCGAAGGTGCTAACAAAAATTCCCATTGGCTGCGCTACACCTATGGCATAAGAAACCTGTACCAGCACTTCATCTGCTACACCTGCAGCTACAAGATTTTTAGCAATGTGACGAGTTGCATAAGCTGCAGAGCGATCTACTTTCGAAGGATCTTTTCCACTAAAAGCGCCACCACCGTGTGCACCTTTTCCGCCATACGTATCAACGATTATTTTGCGCCCAGTTAAACCGGTATCACCATGCGGGCCACCTATTACAAACTTGCCGGTTGGATTAACATGATACTTTATCTGATCGTTGAACAGATTAGAATACTTTTTGTATTTGCTTTTAATTCTTGGAATAAGAATATTAATGATGTCTTCGCGGATTTTCTTCTGCATGTTTTCCTCTGTATCGAAATCATCATGCTGTGTTGAAACAACAATCGCATCAATTCTTGAAGGTTTGTTGTTATCATCATATTCCAAAGTAACCTGGCTTTTAGCATCCGGACGCAGGTATTTTATCTCGTTGTTTTCCCTGCGTAATGCTGCAAGTTCTATCAGAATTTTATGTGCAATATCCAATGCCAAAGGCATGTAATCTTCCGTTTCGTTGGTAGCATAGCCAAACATCATTCCCTGGTCGCCGGCGCCTTGTTCTTCTTTCTGTTTGCGGTCAACGCCCTGGTTAATGTCGGAAGATTGTTCATGTATAGCTGATAAAACACCACAGCTATGGGCTTCAAACATGTATTCACTTTTGGTATAACCTATCTTACGAATTACACTGCGGGCAATTTCCTGAACATCGAGATAAGCTTTTGATTTTACTTCACCCGCCAAAACAACCTGGCCTGTTGTTACAAGCGTTTCGCAAGCCACTTTACTATCAGGATCAAAAGCAAGAAAATTATCAATCAGAGCATCTGATATCTGGTCTGCCACTTTATCGGGATGACCTTCAGATACGCTTTCAGAGGTAAATAAATAAGGCATTGAAATTATTTTAACGGGTGCAAAGATAAGTGGTTGAACACTTTCATTATTGCACCAAAGAATAAATTATGTGTAGCCGCATTTTGTGCGGATTATTGATGCTTCCTCCGGCAACTCTCACTCTTCCACTGGCTACGGTGTTAAGCGGATCAGGATAAGAAATAGGGGCAGTGAAGGAAGAATTTTCTGCCTGGAACAAATACTGGTTATATGCGCCGTATAAAACCAACGGGTAATTTTTTGCCTGGTGCGTTAAAAGGTTTTGAATATACCGTGTGATATTGAAATGATAAGTAAAATACGAACCGCCATTTGAGTTATCAACCTGTTTAAAAGGGATGCTTCCGAAAGTGCTGTAGTTAGAGCCGCTGGTAGTACTGAACTGCACATCTGGATACAAAGCAAACCTCCTGGAAGAATCTTCACTATAACCACTTAAGAATAAATAACCCGGTAAAAAAGTTTGATCAGATGAAAATTCCTGATCGGGCACTTGATCAACGATTAATTCTGCACGATGAACAATTACATTTGGAAAACTACTGATGCCGTCATCGATTTTTATGTTTGCATAAATACCGGGACCTGTTTGAATAAACAGCACGCTATCTTTTGCATGAGGAGAAGGAAAATAATTTGCCGCCTGCGAACCGGAATAATCGCGTTTGATGTAATTGGAATGAGCAGTTGTGAAATTGCTTTTAGGAGTAAAATATCTAACTGCAGCAGTTTGCTTTCCTGCGCTATCCCGCCTGTCATATTTGTAATACAGAGCCAGCTTGGTGTTAGCATTAAGTAAATTTATTTTCAACAAAGCATTACCAATAACTTGGTCAGCTGCTACCTGGAAACCTTTAAACGCAAGCCTGAAAGTGGAATCAGATTTATAAGCATTAGTTGAATCAAAGTTCAAAAATTTTTGACCAATGGAAGGATTTAACCTGATGCGAATTTGATTGATACCTGAATCCTGGAAATAATAAACCGAATCTTTTAACCTTCTTACGTCAACAATTTTAGCAGTATTATTTTCCGTGACCTCACCGCTTGTAGCAAAATCTACTGTATTGAGATAAATAGTATCAGGTTTGAATTCCTGGTTTAACTGTAATTCATAAGCACGAAGAGCAATGCTTTGTGTGCTGTCACCATACACTCCACCCCCATTTGCAGAAGCGTCATAACCTAAAACAAGCACAACGGAATCAAGGTGAAGACTATCTTTACGAACTTCAAATGAATAAGGAAAAAATGCAGGCGTTAACTGCAAATTTATTTTAGCGTAGGTTTTACCAAAAAGAGGATCGTTCAGATAACCAACCACATGATCTTCGCCCAGAGCAACACGTACAGAATCAATGCCTCCGTTCTTTGCCGTTACATCAATAATTGTATCTTTTGTAAGAACGCCATCAACAGGCGGGATAAGTCCGCTACCAATGTCCGTAGTCTTAATTTTTGTGCAGGCTGTTGCGAAAACAATAAAGGAAAAAATGAGAGCTGTACTTCTTTTCACGCTACTATGGTTCTTGGTTTATCTACTTCGCCGCAAGCTCGTTATACAATTCTAAATACTCTGTTAAATCACTATCCCATCCGGTAAAGGGCAGTATCTTTTTTCCTTTTACTTTAGTGAATTCTGTAAGGAGTTTTTTATCAATATTATCAGAGCCAAAAGTAACTGCATCGGCATACATAGCACCACCTCTGAACATTGCAGTATTCGTTGCATCTTTAAAAACTTCGAGGTCTTTTTCTTTTATATTGGCGTGAATATTTGCTTTTTCGGTGAAATCGTTTCCAAGCGTTCCGGTGAAAGTATTTTGACCTATAGTAAATACAATTTTACTTCTGCTGAATACAGGTTCTTTTTTATAAGCTGTTTTCAAATACATGGGGATGAGGCCGGTCATCCATCCGCTGCAATGGATAATATCAGGAGGCCATCCAAATTTTTTTACTGTTTCCAAAGCACCTTTACAGAAGAAAATTGTTCTAAGGTCGTTGTCTTCATACCATTCTTCGTTCTCATCGGTAAAAGCAAACTTTCTTTTGAAGAAATCTTCATTATCAAGAAAATAAACCTGCAAGCGTGCATTGGGCAAAGAAGCTACTTTTATCTGTAAAGGATAATCATCATTATCAACTGAAACATTGATACCTGATAATCTTACTACTTCATGTAAACGATGTCTTCTTTCATTTATCACCCCAAAACGTGGCATAATACAACGTACCTCGTAACCATTGTCATTGCATTTAATTGCAAGCTTATTTATGATCTCAGCAAATTCTGTCAGCTCCAGGTACGGAGACATCTCTGTAGCTATAAATAAAATTCTTTTCTTTGTTGACATTCTATCGCCTGATTTTGGCTATTACCTTAAAAATAAGTTTGCAAAACTACATAAAATCGTTTGAAATCTAATCTAAATGCCACTTAACAGGTTTTAAAACCACCCAGAATGATACTATATCACCGAATTTCCGACCTTCATAACAAGTTGATCTCACTGAAAAATCAGCATAAAAAAATTGGCTTCGTACCTACGATGGGCGCCTTACACAGCGGACATCTTTCATTAATAAATTCGAGTAAAAAAGTCACCGATGTAACGGTTTGCAGCATTTTTGTTAATCCTACACAGTTTAATGATCAAACCGATTTTGAAAAATATCCGCAAACTATTGAGAACGATATTTTTTTGTTGGAACAGAACGACACAGACATCCTGTTTTTGCCTTCTGTTGAAGAAATGTATCCGGAAGGAACCTCGGCAAAAAGAAATTACAACCTTGGGTATCTTGAAACCATTCTTGAAGGAAAATACAGGCCAGGACATTTCCAGGGCGTTTGCCAGGTAGTACATAAGCTATTAAATATTGTTCAGCCGGATGAAATATTCTTTGGACAAAAAGATTATCAGCAATGCATGGTAATTAATAAGCTGATAGAATTGGAGAATATCCCGGTTGAAGAAATCATCGTCCCAACTATTCGTGAAGAAAGTGGTTTGGCCATGAGCAGCCGCAATTTGCGTTTATCTTCTTCAGCAAAAGAAGAAGCAACAGCCATTTATAAAACATTGCTTCAGATAAAAGAAGATATTCATTCAAAGGATATTAATACGATAAAAAAAGAAGCAACACAAAATTTACTCAAGGCAGGCTTTACAAAAGTTGATTACGTGGAGATAGCGGATGCAAACACGCTCGAACCGCTTTATCAACTTAATAATAAAACAAAAGCAGTTGCATTGATAGCTGCTTATATTGATGGTATAAGATTGATTGATAATCTTTTGCTAAGTGAAGCGTAAAAGTTACACGTGAGACATGAAATGAAAATCCAACTCCTCACTTTTGTCGTTTCATGTTTTCAGCCTGACGTTTCACTACTGCTCATTTATGAAAACATGAAATGATTCGTAACCTTCTTAAGTTTAACTTTGCGCCGCTATGCAGATAGAGGTATTAAAATCGAAAGTTCACAGAGCCGTTATTACAGAAGCAAATTTGCAATATGTAGGCAGTTTAACATTGGATGAGGATCTGATGGAAGCCGCTAACATGATAGAGAATGAAAAAGTGCAGATAGTAAATGTAAACAATGGCCAGCGTATAGAAACATATCTTATAAAAGGTAAACGTGGAAGTGGAACCGTTTGTTTGAATGGGCCTGCTGCAAGAAGAGGTGCAGTAGGCGATGTTATCATCATTATTTCTTATGCAACAATGGATTTTGAAGAAGCTAAAACGTTCAAACCTTCACTAGTGTTTCCTAAAGAAGGAAATAAATTATAATCTCTTTCAAGGTTTGTTTTCCTATATTGCCCCGCAACGAAGTATAGATGAAAAAAGCGATAGTTAGTTTCTTGAAAATATCTATAGGCTTTGGTATTGCAGGTTTTTTGATCTGGTTTTCCTTCCATGACCTCACAGAAGAAGATCTGAATGATATAAAATCAGCTTTGCTTGGTGCAAGATTCTGGCTTATTTTGGTAGTTTTTGCCATTCTTCTTTTTAGTCACTGGATAAGAAGTCTGAGATGGAAACAGATGATCGTTCCCATGCATTACAATCCACCTGTGTTTGATTTGTTATGCGGTTTACTTGTTGGTTATTTTGCCAACCAGTTATTACCAAGGGCAGGTGAAATAATTCGTTGCACAGCCGTTGCCAAAAAAAATAAAATACCGGCCGAAAAATTAATAGGAACCATAGTTGTTGAAAGAGCTGTTGATCTTATTTGTCTCCTTGTTCTAAGTGTTGCCACTTTTTTTATTGAGTACAAACATATAAGTGTTTATGCGAAAGAAATAATTAGTGCCATCTCCATTTATTTCGTAAACAATACAACTATTGCCATCGTTATTCTCATTGCTTTTGCCGTACTTATTGCATTCGTTATTGACTTTATGCGCAAACGCTCGGCAAATAAGAATGGCTTTTTCTGGAAAATGTTAACCGGATTAAAAGAAGGCTTATTAAGCATAAAAAAAGTAAAGAACAAATGGCTTTATTTTTTTTATACGATCATTATTTGGCTTTGTTATATTGTTTCTACCTGGATAGGTTGTTTTGCACTTGAACAAACTGCGCATCTCTCCTTTTCATCAAGTATTGCCTTGCTTGTTTTTGGCACCTTTGGAATTATTGTTGCACCCGGCGGATTAGGCGCTTATCCTATCGCTATTCAAAAAACACTCGTACTGTACGGACTTTCTGCTAATATTGGTATGGCTGCAGGATGGTTATTATGGACAGCCCAATTTGCTTTCAATATAATTTTCGGAACCATCGCTTATCTTTTTCTTGCATTTAATAATAAGAAAAAACATGAAGAATACGGAGTTTATTCAACATAAAATATATACACTTCCACAACTGTTACATAAAATGGCATCTTTGCGTGTTACAGGTACAACTATCGCCTTTACAAACGGATGTTTTGACATACTGCATGAAGGACATATTTTTTCTTTATCAGAAGCAGCGAAGGAAGCGGATTTCTTAATCGTTGGTGTTAACTCAGATACAAGTGTTTGCAAATTGAAAGGGCCCGAAAGACCGGTGAATAATGAACAGAGCCGTTCATTGATTCTTGCTTCTCTGCTTATTGTTGACGCAGTTATGATATTTGGAGAAGATACGCCGCTTGAACTGATAACTTCTATCAAACCAGATGTACTCGTGAAAGGCGGTGATTATACTATTGACCGTGTTGTTGGCTCTGATGTTGTTTTACAAAATGGAGGAAGAGTTGTTATTACACCTTTTGTCCAAGGCTTTTCTACCACTGGTTTGATCGAGAAAATAAGAAAGTTGGGATAAATTTTAATCGATCACCTGAAAGAATATTCTCTTATTAGCATAGTAGCCCGTTCAGGATTTCGACAATCCTGATTATTCTCTTCCCTTCATCATCAATTATTTATCCTGAAAAAATCAATTCATCTCTTTATTGCAAGACTATCATTCAAAACATAATCCTACAACAGAAATGTCATTCATACAATAAAAACTGTTTTATAAAATCTGCTTAGAATAAAGTTTTCAACTTTATCTTTATACAGTTACATAAACCAAACG
>JAEZRL010000042.1 GCA_023440945.1 Bacteroidota bacterium | reverse complement strand
CCAGGAAGCTGCATTGCGGATGTTATTAAACAATTTAAATCCGGATGTTGCTGAAAAACCGGATGAACTGATCGTTTATGGAGGCCGAGGGAAAGCGGCAAGAAATTTTGAAAGCCTCGATCTTATTATCAAAGCCCTGAAAGACCTGGATAACAATGAAACTTTATTGATACAAAGTGGTAAACCGGTTGGTATTTTACAAACACATATTCATGCGCCACGAGTGCTTATATCCAACTCCCAGCTTGTTCCCAAATGGGCTACATGGGAACATTTTGATGAACTGGAAAAAAAAGGGTTGATGATGTATGGACAAATGACCGCCGGTTCATGGATATATATTGGTTCGCAGGGAATTGTACAAGGCACGTATGAAACTTTTGCGGCAGTTGCGAAAAAACATTTCAACGGAAGTTTGAAAGGTACATTAAGCGTAAGCGCAGGACTTGGGGGAATGGGCGGAGCACAACCTTTAGCGATTACCATGAATGAAGGTGTTGCGTTGATAGCAGAAGTGGAAGCGCAACGAATTGATAAACGACTTGCTACAAAATATCTTGACGAAAAATGTGTGAACATTGATGAAGCTATTGATAAAGCGCTTGAAGCAAAAACAAAAGGTAAAGCCTTAAGCATTGGTGTGTTGTGTAATGCGGTTGATTTATTGCAACGACTGATAGAAAGAAATATCCAGGTGGATGTATTAACAGATCAAACTTCGGCGCACGATCCGTTAATTGGTTACTGGCCACATGAAATATCTTATGAACAGGCAACAATTTTGCGTGAACAAGATCCGGAAAAATACATTGAATATGCGTATAAAAGCATGTATGATCACGTGCTTTTAATGATGGAGTTAATGCGTAAAGGAGCCGTCACTTTTGATTATGGAAACAATATAAGAGCCCGTGCTTTAGAATACGAAGCTGCGCATAAGAATGAATTGAATAAGCCTTCTTTAGGAACGGATGCTGCAGGCTTATTTCCAGGTTTTGTTCCCGCTTATATTCGTCCGCTTTTTTGTGAAGGGAAAGGTCCTTTCCGCTGGGCTGCATTAAGCGGTGATGCAGATGATATTGCTGTAACGGATAAAGTAATTGCTAACCTCTTTCCTGAAAATGAAAGTTTACAACGATGGTTAAAACTTGCACAGGAGAAAATCGCTTTCCAGGGTTTGCCTGCAAGGATATGCTGGCTTGGCCAAGGCGAAAGAGAACAAGCGGGACTTGCATTTAACGAATTAGTAAATACCGGTGAAGTGAAAGCGCCGATCGTTATTGGAAGAGATCATTTGGATACTGGTTCTGTTGCCTCGCCAAACAGGGAAACAGAATCAATGCTTGATGGGAGTGATGCTGTTGCTGACTGGCCTTTGTTAAATGCTTTGCTCAACACGGCAGGCGGTGCAAGTTGGGTGAGCTTGCATCATGGTGGCGGTGTGGGTATGGGTTACAGTATTCATGCGGGAATGGTGATCGTTGCGGATGGCACAGATGAAGCTGCGGAAAAATTAAAACGTGTATTAAGAAATGATCCGGGTATCGGCGTGATACGTCATGCAGATGCGGGATATGAAATTGCAAAAGAAACAGCAAAAAAATATGACCTGGATATTGTTGAAAGACTTAGAGGTAAGTGAAGAAATGTAACCGTAATTATACTTTGCGGCCTTAGCGTTTCGTGTGAATCTTTTTGAACGATTAAAGAGTGGTACGGAGCTTCACAGAGATAAGAAATTAAAATTAACCAGGAAATAAATTTAAGAGATTTATCAAATCAAAAAGGATAAAAGGTAGATCATTAATAAACTTACAATTCCCATTAATATTGTTGAAACTGTATATACCTTGAGCATGGTTCGCATCTGCAATCCAGAAAATTTGGCAATCACCCAAAAATAGGCATCATTTGCATGAGAGATCATCATTGAACCTGCGCCCATCGACAATACACAAAGTAATCTGCCATTTTCACTATCCAAACCTAATGCTGCTATTAAAGGGTGTACAATAGAAGCTGCTGTTATAATGGCAACAGTAGAAGAACCTTGTGCTGTCTTTAAAACAAAAGTGAGAAGAAATGGAAATAAAATGCTAAGACTTCCAAGTGATAAAGCACTGCTGAAGTGCTCACCTATCTTTGTTGCACCAAGAATTGCACCGAATGCTCCTCCTGCTCCGATAATTACCAAAATGCCACCAGCTTTCTCTGCTGCCTCCTGCAGTAAGATTGCAACAGTTTGTTTATTCCAATTCCTTTTACCAAAAAATGCAAGTATAACACCTATTGCCAAAGCTGTAACCGGATCTCCAATCGCCGAAAATATTTTCTCCAAATTATTCGATGCATTTTGATCAATTGATAAAAATGATTTTATCGCTATCAAAACGACAGGTATAATAATGGGCAGAAAAGCAACTAAAACAGAAGGTTGTTCTTTCGGTTCATCAATCACCTCTTCGGAAATTTCTGCGGTTTCTGTAATTTTTCTTCCGGCATAAACTGCCCAAAAATAACCTGCAAGCATAGCGGGAATAGCAATGATTATTCCGTAGATGATCATTTTACCAAAATCCACATTTATGGTTACTGCTGCAGCAGTAGCACCGGGATGTGGCGGTATTAAACAATGTACAGCATATAACCCGGAAGCAAGTGAAACACTCATTATTGCTATACTTCTACCTGTTCGTTTAGCTAAAGATTTATTCAATCCGTTCAAAACAATATAACCCGAATCACAAAAAACCGGCATTCCTACAATAAAACCCGTTATACTCATTGCCAATGCTGCATTACGTTCGCCTGAATTTTTCAAGATGAATGCCGCCATTACTTTTGTACTACCTGTATGCTCGAGCAATACACCTAATGTTGTTCCTAAAACAATTATCAATCCTAATGATTTCATGATATTGCCAAAGCCCGTTTTCATCGTTTCAATAACTTCGGTTACCGGCATACTAACGCCAATGCCTGTAACAAAACATGCAATAATCAATGCAAAAAATGCATGTACCCGAAACTTCGCGGTGAGTAGAATAATAATTGCAACACCAATTATTAAGAAAAGTAAGACCTGGATGAAAGAAGCAGTCATAATAGGTTTAGACTGTAATATAACAAACAGATGTGTACTTTATCTGATCGGGTTATATAATTAATAATTACTGCGCCGTAATTGCTGCTGCATCACATTTGATAGCTATAATTTTTTATTTCGTCGCAACATAATCGTTTTGATATTTTTTTATATAATTAAGTAGCTACATTG
>JAEZRL010000503.1 GCA_023440945.1 Bacteroidota bacterium | reverse complement strand
GTATAACCGATAAAGGCGGGTATCGCAGTTTCTACCTCTGCAATGGAGGGAGGAAATACCGGTATTTCCTTTATGTAAACGCCGGGGGTTTTGAATACATCTGCCATATAAGATGGTTTAAATTGTTTATTAGTTAAATGGTGATAAGTATATCTGAAAACGTATCTGTTCCTTCTCTTTTTATAAGATTGAATACCGGGTTTGGTAAATTAGGAATGATAATTTTGTTAGCCTGGTCGCTTAACTTAATACCCGCCACAGGCTCTTCTTGTAATGGTAAAGCATTGTTGGACGCCATAATAAATTTTCCCGCAGGTGCGCCTGCCTGTGCCGTAAAATTGATAGCAGGCCCGTTTGCTTTACTGATACTGATTCCTGTGACCCCCTGGTTGAATTTCTTTGTAACAATGTATCGCCACTTCGTAGAACGGTTAGCAAAACTTATTTTATAAGATTTTGTATCAATTGATTTATCGGTTTTTTGAAATTGGTAAGCTGAGGACAAAGTGTCTTTATAAAATATTTCAACTACGCCAAAAGCCTCTGCGTTATCGGATGCATCAATCACATACACAAATGCTTTTTCTGCTCCTTCAACAAAAAACTTTGCTCTTCCATTTGGTGTTTTTTTAAGATCGTAGGAGAAGTTGAAAGTATTGTTGTAATTATCGAGTGATTGAGAAAACTTTTCGTCAGTGTCAATGAAATCAAGTTCGCCACTGGCAGTAGCAACAGTGCTGGAATGAGTATAAGAAAAGCTGTTACTGACGAAAGGCAATAGATCTGCATCTGAAACAATTTTGGTTGAAGTATTGTTTACCAAAAGCGGATCTCCTGTTGCAGAAATATTATTAACAAGATTATTGAAATAATAATGGCTTGTTCTGGGTTTATTTAAATTAAGTTCAGTGTAGTTTTCAAAAACGCTTCGCTTAAGTTTAAGAACAAAAGACAACTTCGTTCCATCAGGCAATGGATTTTTTATAATATCCTTTGTGCCAACGGTATCAACTTTTGCAAACAATTTTCCACCAACAGCTGTTGGCAAAAATTTCAGTCCGAATCTTTGCATTGTTACAATGCATTCAATAGATGGCATCATTTCTATATCCGGGCATTTGCCTGAAGTATAAAAACCATGTAAAAACTCGAGGTCGAATAATGCTTTATATTTAATATGGATCATGCTAACACGTTTATTAATCATGTTCATCCATTCGCATCATCGCTTACAGTTATTCAGGTATCAGCAATCGTAACTTCGGTGACCGGCGGCGCTTCCATCTTCGGTTCGACATCTGTAAAGCTTATCGTTCTTATTTTATATATCACACTCGGCATATACTTCGCGCCAAGTGCAGCCCATAAATTATTTTGTTGTTCAAAAGAAATAGGGTAAAGTGTCGCTAATAATTTATCCACTTTTTGCCAGGTTTTATTGGCATCCACATTTGCATTCATCTGCGGATAACTTCCACTATCAAACACACTATTCGATTGAAAAAAACTGATGACATAGGATAATAATCGTAGAGCTGTAGGATAATTGTTTGCAAACACAGAAAACAACAAACACATATTTATATTAACAGGTGGGTTAACAACCTGGATTTTGTCATTCACCTTTTGATAATATAACTGCGAGTCTTTTACCCTGTCTTCTTCGAGATTAATAAGCGTGATAATAACTTTAAAATTGTCATTACCCTGGTCAACAGGTAAGGCAAAAGTTCCATCTGGTTTCATCAGGTTGGATAATACCACGCAATCAACATTTCCGAAATTACCTGGGTCTTTACGTTTGAAGTAAAGATTCAGTTCGTTCGATAAAAATTCAAGCGCAGTTCTGATCATCTTGCTTATGCAGTTAGTTTAGCAATAATATTTTTTCAGTTCCACTCTTTAAGCCTGCAACAACACCTATTTATATCAACAACAGCATCGTTACCGTTGCAACGGATAGAAACATGAAGGGCAAGATTAAAATATTATATTCCTGGCAATATCCTCCTGAATGGCTTCACAAATCGTCTTAAAAGAATATAACAAGCAGTAGTTTAAGGAAGGGCAAAAATTAGCTCATATAACTGTTGAGAAAGATAATCAGTAAAATTTATTCCTGCAATAGAACATTAAAAAAAAGACCGAAATTGATATTTCTTTAACCTATTGATAAAAAATGAGATATTGATCTAATCAATGAATATCTCCCATTTATTCTTTCTGCAGCACGACTAAGGTATCCGCTTTTTTATACAATTTGTACTCTTTCGCCTGTATCATTTCATTTACAAAGGTTATCACGCCGGGATAATAATGTGCATAATCATGAAATGCCACAAATCCGCCTTTAACTATCCATTCAGAAAAATGCCAGAAATCTCTTGAAACATTCGGATAATCGTGAATTCCATCAATAAACAAAAGTGAAACAGGTCTCTCCCAAACAACATTATAGGAGCACTCTTTTATTAATTCGATTACACCGGAAAGACCTGCATCTTTAATGTTCTTATTAAACATATCCAGCGATTGCGGAAGTGTTTGTAAACCCTGATCTGCGGCGCCAATAACACCTTCATGCGGATCTATCGCATACACTTTTATCG
>JAEZRL010000398.1 GCA_023440945.1 Bacteroidota bacterium | reverse complement strand
ATTCAAATCAGCCACACTGCATTTTATCTGTGAGTGGAATTATGAGCGCAACTGGGTACAGCAGTTTCATATTGGTGCACTGCGTAACAACAATTCGAGATTATTGCGACGATTGGGTGCTGATGCCGGCGTTGATTCAATGGGCGACTGGCCGATTGCAAGAGAAATGTCAGCATTCTTTAACAGGCTTGACAAAAAAGAGCAATTGGCAAAAACGATTATCTATAATAACAATCCTGCTTTCAATGAAGTGTTTGCAACGATGATCGGCAACTTCCAGGATGAAAGCGTTCCGGGAAAGATGCAATTTGGAACCGCATGGTGGTTTCTTGATCAAAAACAGGGAATGGAAGCACAAATAAATGTTTTAAGTAACATGGGATTACTCAGTCGCTTTATTGGCATGACAACCGATTCAAGTAGTTTTCTTTCTTATTCACGCCATGAATATTTCAGGCGTGTGTTATGTAATTTGTTTGGAAAAGACATAGAGCACGGAGAATTACCAAACGATATAAAATGGATCGGAAAAATGATGCAGGATATTTGCTATCATAACGCAAAAAACTATTTTGATTTATAAATGTTTTGATAGAATTAGGCACTTAGATCAAATGGTTTTTGAACCACATTAGAAACATAGGCAAATAGAGAATAAAATGAAAAATAATTTTAAAGAATGGAATAGCAAAAGAACTATTTGCAAACCTATGTTTCTATGTGCCTATTGTGGTTCAATCATTTTTTTTACTACCTAAAATACCTAATCCAATACTTCAATAAAGCAATCAGCACAAAATTTTTCATGAAACATATAAACGGCATCAGATTAATCATTCTTATTTTCTTTACCATCGCTCTGCAACAATGTAGAAATGCAGAAACAATAAACCTCAAAGCAGATTCATTAACCATTAAAAAAAGTTTACCGGAGGCACCGCAACTATCGCCTCAGGAATCCATGGAGAAAATGCATCTTGAAAATGGATTTGATGTAAAACTTGTTGCGGCAGAGCCCCTGGTTGTTGCACCAGTTGCTATGACCTTTGATAACAAGAACCGCATCTGGGCAGTTGAAATGCTTGATTATATGCCCGATACTTCCGGAACCGGTGAAGATATCCCAACAGGCAAAGTAGTTATCCTGACTGATAAGAATGGCGATGGTGTAATGGATGACAGAAAAATATTTCTGGACTCTCTGGTTTTACCAAGAGCTATCTGTTTAATTGATAATGGAATTCTTGTTGTCGAACCACCAAAGCTTTGGTATTATGATATAAAAGACGATAAACCGGTAAATAAAAAATTAGTTGATTCTGCTTATGCAGAAGGTGGTAATGTAGAACATCAGCCGAATGGATTATTCAGGGCGATGGATAATTGGATCTACAATGCCAAATCTGCAAAACGTTATAGAAAACAAGGCAACAAATGGCTAATCGAAAGAACACACTTTCGTGGACAATGGGGCATAACACAAGATGCTTATGGACGATTGTATTACAACACCAATTCAGATAATTTAATGGGTGATTATTTTATGCCCGGACTTGGTGCTCAAAACAAAAATCAACGCGATGTTTCCGGCTTTGTTGAAGATATTGTAAAAGATAACCGTGTGTTTCCGGCGCATCCAACTCCCGGTGTTAACCGTGGTTATATGCCCGGCATTTTAGATGATAGTTTACGCCTTGTGAATTTTACCGCAGCATGCGGGCCGGTTATTTATAAAGGCCGAATATTTGGTGACGAATACCAGGGAAATGCTTTTGTTGCGGAGCCATCCGCCAATCTTATAAAGCGGAATATTTTAACAGATAATGGTTATATCATTGAAGGGGAACAGGCTTATCATGGTAAAGAATTCTTAGCAAGTGAAGATGAAAGATTTCGTCCTGTAAATCTTTTCAATGGTCCTGATGGCGCTTTATATATTGTTGATATGTATCGCGGTATTATTCAACACAAAACTTATTTAACGCCTTATCTTAAAAATGAGATCAAAGAAAGAGCACTAACAAAACCGCTTAACTGTGGACGTATCTATAAAATTGTACCAAAAGAAAAACAATTGCAAACTGTACAATTTACGAATGATCCGCAGCAACTTGTTCAATTATTGAGTAACACCAATGGATGGGTAAGAAGTAAAGCACAGCAAATACTAATTGATGCAAAAGACACACAAGCTGCACCTGCGTTAAGACAATTACTTACCCAAACAAACAATCCTGTTCCGCTTATTCATGCATTGTGGACACTGGAAGGATTGGATGTTCTGCAGCAAGATGATGTATTGCCTTTGCTTCATCAAAACAACTGGCCTGTTCGCATGGAAGCATTAAGCGTTATTCCTTCGATCATTAATAAAAACAATTACAAAGATTTTGCAAACGTTCTTCAGCAAATAGTAAACAGCAACGATACTTTAGCTGCACCATACATTGGTTTTCTTGCAAACACGATCAAACCTTTTGATGCAAACGCTGCGCATTCACTTTTAATAAATCTTGTAAAAAAATATCCCCAAAATGTTTATGTTGCAGATGCGATTATAAGCAATTTGCAGAATAAAGAAAAAGCTTTTCAAAAAGAGGTGAAAAGAATTTATCCAGATACTTCGCTTGTTATCAATAAACGTTTTGAAAAATTACAGAAAGATATTGCAAACGCAAAGAGCAGAAGTAACATGGAAAAGTTGATAGCAATGTATCCGAAAGGTGCTTCTTTATTCTATTCTGTTTGCCAAACCTGTCATGGTAAGGATGGAAATGGTATCACTTCAGTTGCACCGCCATTGAACGGTTCTGACTGGGTTCAGGGTGATAAAAATAAACTGATACCAATTGTTTTATTTGGTTTACAGGGACCGATAAAAGTTGCAGGAAAAATATATCAATCACCAGAAGTAAGTGGTGAAATGCCGGGCATCGGAAGCAATAAAGAATTTAGCGATGAAGATATTGCGCAGGTACTTAGTTTGATTCGTAATGCATGGAATAATAAAGCATCGAAGATAACTGCAGATGATGTCAAACAGCAGCGTGATAAATTTAAGAACAGGCAGAAGACTTTCACAATGGAGGAGCTTAATCAATTGAAATAGGATCAACGATGGACGGTCGTCAGTTAACGGTCGTCAATCAACAGTTGACCAACGACAGAAAAACAGAACTACATGGAGAAAAAAATTTTACGTGCAGGAATTATAGGTTCCGGCTTTGCCGCGAAATTTCATTACGAAGCACTGGAACGTGTTTACGGTGTGAAGGTTGAAATAGAAGGAGCTTATTCACCTACAACGCAAAATCTTGAAACATTTACAAAACAAAGACGCATCAAGGCTTTCAGCAGTGCAGAAGAACTGGTAAAAGCTTGTGATGTTATTCATGTTTGCACACCTCCTGTTACCCATGAACCCTATGTTATTACAACACTACAAGCTGGTAAAAACGTAATAGTTGAAAAACCTTTTACAGGTTATTTTGGCAACGGAAAGGAAACGTTTAATGGCGATACATTTTCAAAAGAAGAAGGATTGGAGAATGCAATAGAAAGCATTGAACGAATGCTGAATGCAGAAAGAAAAAGCGAAGGGAAGATTATGTATGCAGAGAACTGGGTCTATGCGCCGGCCGTTCAGAAAGAAAGAGAATTATTGCAAAAAACAGGAGCGCAAATTATCTGGATGCATGGTGAAGAATCACACTCCGGTTCACATTCCTTAAACTATGGACAATGGAAATTTTCTGGTGGTGGCTCTATGATTGGTAAAGGTTGTCATCCTTTGGCTGCAGCCATTTATTTTAAACATGTGGAAGGAAGAGCAAGGAACGGAAAGGCTATTCGTCCTGCGACCATTTCAGCCCGAACACATGCTATAACCAGAATGCCGTCTTTCAAAAATGAAGGACATTTACGCACAACGTATAAAGACACGGAAGATTTTGCTTTATTACATATTGTATTTGAGGATGGAACGATAGCAGATCTTTTTGCCAGCGAACTGGTGTTAGGTGGCGTTCATAACTGGATTGAAATAAACACCACCAATCACAGAACAATCTGTAATATCAATCCTAATACAGCGATGCAGGCTTATACACCTGCACAAAAATATTTTGACGATGTTTACGTGGTAGAGAAAACAGAAACAAAACAAGGCTGGTCGTCTATGTCGCCGGATGAAAGCTGGTTTACGGGATATCAGCATGAGATGGAAGCTTTTTATCGCTCTGCAGCCTATAATGAACCCGTAGAAAGTAACAGCAGTCTTGCCGCGGATGTTATAGCAACCATTTATGCAGGTTATGTTTCTGCAGAAAGAAAAGGGACTGAAGTAAACATACCAACGACCGATAACCGTTAACCGACAACCGTTGACGGTGGGCTGTTGGCGGTAGACAGAAATAAATCATAACGATGCTTACATTAGAAAAAAATCCGCTTATTCAAACAAAAATTGGAAAATATCGCTGGACGATCTACTGGCTGGTGTTTTATGCAACTACTATAAATTATCTTGACAGGCAGGTGATCAGTCTTCTTAAACCTACATTGGAAGAAGAATTCAACTGGACAGAAACAGATTATTCCAATATTGTTGTAGCCTTCCAGTTTGCGTATGCGATAGGAATGGTTGGCGCAGGAAGAATAATAGATAAAATAGGTACAAAGTTAGGTTATGCGATCACCTTAACCTTGTGGAGCATCGCTTCTGTGTTACATGCCTTTGCAACGGGAGCATTTAGCTTTGCGCTTTATCGTGGCTTTTTAGGTGTAACAGAAGCGGGTAATTTTCCAGCTGCTTTTAAAACGGTGGCAGAATGGTTTCCGCGAAAAGAACGTGCTTATGCGGCAGGTATATTTAATTCAGGAACAAACGTAGGTGCAATACTTGCACCGCTTTTAGTACCGTTTATCTCGATTAACTATAGCTGGAAAATAGCCTTTATTGCTATCGGCGCCATCGGTTTTATCTGGCTTATTTTCTGGTTTATTTTTTATGATACACCTGCAAAACAAAAAAGATTATCACAGGCAGAATATGATTA
>JAEZRL010000370.1 GCA_023440945.1 Bacteroidota bacterium | reverse complement strand
AATATTATCGGCATGTTTTACACCGCTGGCAACTTTTTCACCAAACATTGCAAACTGTATCAACTGTTCTTTTGTAAAACGATTATTGAGCAGATGATTCGCTGCAACAACAGCACCCGCAGCACTTGCAGCACTTGAACCGATACCGCTGCCCGGCTTTATATTTTTATGAATCAGTACTTCAAAACCAATTGCTTCATCCAGTTCGTTTATCATTTCAAGCAAAGGAGCACCCGCTGTATTTTGTGCAGGATCTTCCGGCAAAGGATAACCATCTGCACTTTTTACAATAATCTTTTTTTCGTGAAGCAGTTTTACATCCATCACATCATACGGCTCATGCAAACACAAACCAAGCACATCAAAACCACAAACAAGATTTGCAACAGTAGCAGGAGCGTGAACGGTAATACCCCCATCCGCTAAAGGGGAATAAAAAAAGTTATATAGAAACTCAGTTTTCATTAGTATGTTTTAAATTCTCCTTCAGGTGTTAGATGTTCTTCCTGCGGAGAGTTAGTTGGGCTTTATCTTGCTACTCTTATAATATCTGCGAATACACCACTTGCCGTAACATCTGCACCAGCGCCGGCACCTTTTACAACTAATGGTTGTTCCGGATAACGTTGTGTATAGAAAAGAACAATGTTATCTTTTCCATATAAATGATAAAAATCAGAGCCGGGAGCAATATGCTGCAGCCCAACAGAAGCTTTACCATTTGAATATTCAGCAACAAATTTCAGTTTACAATTAAGCGATGCGGCTTCTTCATATAATTTTTTAAAATGCGCTTCCTGTTTCAATAATTCTTTATAAAAATCCTCCACGTTTCCTTCGAAACAAGTTGCAGGTAAAAAACTATTGTTCGTGATGTCTTCCATTTCTATTTTTTCGCCTGCTTCACGAGCAAGTATCATTATCTTCCGCATAACATCTGTGCCACCAAGATCAAGACGCGGATCAGGTTCTGTATAGCCTTCTTCCTGTGCCTGCCGCACTACTTCAGCAAAAGGCTTTGTGCCATCATAATTGTTGAAAACGAAATTTAATGTGCCGGATAAAACAGCTTGTATCTTATTCACTTTATCGCCACTTCTTCGCAGATCGTTCAAAGTCCCGATAACAGGCAAACCCGCACCGACATTTGTTTCGAAAAGGAATAATGCATCATATTCTTTTGATAAGGATTTCAAATGACTATAATCTTTATAAGAAGAAGATGCAGCTATTTTATTACATGCTACAACAGAAACAGATTTTGATAACAATCTTCCATACACTTTTGCCACTTCTGCATTCGCGGTTACATCAACAAATACCGCATTGCGTAAATTTTTATTTATAATGGTATTTACAAAAGCATCAAGATTCATTACGTCTGCTTCGTTCAATGATTTTTTCCAGTCGTCTAAATCAATCTCGTTACCATTATTAACAAACAACATTTTCTTGCTGTTAGCTACGCCGGTAACACGTACCTGCAAATTCATGTGCTCGAGTAAAAAAGCCTGCTGTTGTTTTAACTGATCTAATAATTTGCTTCCTACATTACCCGTTCCGATAACGAAAACATTGATCTGTTTGTGCGATGTTTCAAAGAAAGCTTCGTGCAGAACATTCACACCTTTTTTTACATCTGCTGCTGCGATAACAGTTGAGATATTTCTTTCAGACGAACCTTGTGCTATCGCTCTTACATTAATCCCATTCCTTCCTAAAGCGCCAAACATTTTACCGCTGATGCCAGGATGGCTTTTCATTTTATCACCTACCAATGCAATAATAGAAAGATCAAATTCAACTTTCAAAGGATCAACCTTTCCCGCTTTTATCTCTGCTTCAAAAGCATTATCAACAGCACGTTTTGCCTTCTCTGCATCAGCAGTATTTATAGCTACGCAAATAGAGTGTTCAGAAGAACTTTGCGTAATAAGTATCACGTTTATCTGCTCGTTTGCCAATGCTTCGAATAATCTCTTTGAGAAACCCGGTATGCCAACCATCCCGCCGCCTTCCAAACTCAGTAGTGCAATCTGATTAATGCTCGATATACCTGTGATAATTTCGTCGCCCCCATCCCCTAAAGGGGTGTTAGCATGTTCAATTAAGGTTCCCGCTTCTGCAGGTTGAAAAGTATTTTTTATCCAGGTCGGAATACTTTTTTTCATCACAGGTTGAATTGTTGGGGGATAAATAACCTTCGCCCCAAAATGCGATAGCTCCATCGCTTCCTGGTAAGAAGTATTAGCTATTGTTCTTGCATTAACAACCCAGCGAGGATCAGCGGTCATCATACCCGTAACATCTGTCCATATTTCCAGCGCTTCTGCATCAAGAGCGGCGGCAAAAATAGCCGCAGTGTAATCAGAGCCTCCACGTCCTAAGGTCGTGGCATGACCATTATCATCACTTGCAATAAATCCGGGGATTATAAATAAATTAGAATGTTGTGTTGCCTGTAAAATTTTTTCATTCGTAGCTGCAAAATTCACCGCAGCAAAACCATAATTTGAATTTGTTTTTACCACTTGCCGGGAATCAATCCATTCATGTTTCACATTTAATGAATTGAGATAAGCTGAAATAATTTTGGAGGATAATAATTCTCCAAAACTTATGATTCTGTCTTTTGTTCTTAGTGATAACTCCTGCAGGCGAAACACGCCTTCACAGATATCTTCCAGTTCATTAAAGTTCTGCATCACCGTGCTTAAACAACTGCTTTGCGTTGTTGCAGGAAGCAATGCTTTTGCAGCCTCCAGGTGTTTTGTTTGCAAAGTGCTTAGGATAGTTTTGAAACTTTCATCGCCTTTTGCCGCAGCCGATCCTGCCAGTATCAGTTGGTCCGTTACACCACTCAAAGCCGATACAACCACTATTTGTTTATCATAATTCGATTGTGTAACGATCCCTATAACCTTCTTTATATTTTCTGCATTGGCAACTGATGAGCCTCCGAATTTTAGTACCCGCATTAATTTTTATTTAGTAGTATTTTTTGGTGACCGGCTTTTGTAACTCCGGTTAAACTTCGTTGCGTCGCATTACTTTCATCTGCAGTGCAACCATTGTGCAATTACAACATTCTATTTGTTCTGCAGCTTCGTAAGCCCGTGGATTTATATAATTGTATGCAACCCTTTACAGGGTTGTAATAATAATGGTGGTCGTAGCTGTTGCAGCTACAAAAGAAGAAGTGATATGATAATTATAGGCGATCATCTTTCAAAATGGTGACCGAAGGTAAAAGCAGTTTTTTTTATAACAAGTGTTAGTTTTAAAAATATATTTTTTAGTTCCACAAAACAATCTCTCTGTCAAAATATGAAAACAGGCTTTTTCAAAAGTGTTTTACTTCGTTTTCTTGCTTAAATAAAAAAATTGAGAAGCAAAGAAGCGCTTTTGCCTTCTAAGGAATCTATCAGCCGATTATAATTTTATTAATAAACTTTTTTTGGAGTTATGTTTTTTTGTACATTGGTATATAACTTTTAATCCGTCTAAACATGCTTATGAAAAGAATTTTACACCTCCTTTTTCTAGGAACATTCATTCAATTCTCAACTGTAACTTTCGCACAGGTTACCCTTCTTTCAAACAATTCAAATATTGAAGAAGGCATTACGATAGATAATAAAACCGTAATGGTCACAAAGGATAATTTCTTGTGGGTTACCGATGGCACACCCGCGGGAACAGCTAAACTTAATGTAACCGTAACTGTTGATGAAAGCCGCGAAGTTGCTGTATTGAACAACAAAGTTTATTTCAGCGGAAACACTGCTGCCAATGGTTCTGAACTTTGGGTTACAGATGGAACGGTTGCGGGAACGATGCTTGTAAAAGATATTCAGCCCGGCGCTGCAGCTTCTTTACCAAGCGATCTGTATGTATTTAATAATGCGATCTACTTTTTTGCAACCACAACTGCAAACGGCACTGAATTATGGAAAAGCGATGGTACAACTATCGGTACCGTAATGCTGAAAGATATTAATGCAGGAGCTAATGGTAGTTATGGCAGCAGTGCCAATTTTTTTGATAATAACAATATTCTTTATTTCAGTGCGGATGATGGCTCTCATGGAAATGAACTATGGAAAACAAACGGCACCACTGCAGGAACGGTATTGGTAAAAGATATAAACCCGGGAAGTAAAACATCTGACATCTCAAATCTTACAGCTTATAATACATCGGTTGTATTTACTGCTGATGATGGTACTCATGGTGCAGAGCCGTGGATAACAAACGGAACTACTGCAGGTACTACTCTTATAAAAGACCTCGTTACTATACCAACCATTGGTTCTACTCCTTCCCAGTTTATGGTGTTTAAGAACAAAGTTTTGTTCATGAGTATTGATCTTCTTTCAGGAAGTGGTGCACTTTATTCAACAGATGGAACAAGCGGCGGTACTACTTTGCTAAAGAATCTCTTTGGGCTCCTGATCAATGGCATTGTAATGAATAATAAATTGTATTTCGCTGCCGATGATGGAAGTCATGGTACAGAAATTTGGTCAACAGATGGAACTGCTGCAGGAACGACTTTGTTTTATGATATCAACAGCGGCGAAAACAGTTCTGAGTGTTTCTTTTTACCAGACTATTCTGGTACTACGAATATCGAATTTGGCAATTCCAATTTATATAATGGTAAAATATTCTTTATTGCGAATGACGGCAGCCATGGAACAGAGTTATGGATAACAGATGGTACTCTTGCTAACACTAAAATGGTGAAGGATATTAACCCGGGAGGAGGTTCTTCTTATGACGAAAACGGGAACACACTTTATTTTTACAGCAAACAAGGGTTATATTTCTCCGCAAATGATGGCTCTTCCGGCAACGAGTTATGGAAAAGCGATGGCACCGCCGTAGGCACTACAAGAGTGATCGATCTCAACTC
>JAEZRL010000348.1 GCA_023440945.1 Bacteroidota bacterium | reverse complement strand
AGGTACATCTTCATACTCCACCAAATTCTCTGCGCCGGCTTCGTTGCCATACAATAAAATGTTGAGGCCTTTTTCGGGAAGATCTTTTATGGGTTTATCAAGACTAACCTTATACTTTTTTGCCAGTTGTTCAATTTGTTTATACATCTGTGCCTGACGTTCTTCACCCAAAGGAGCAATGCCGCCCTCTTTGATGCTTTTTGTTTTATCCGGCAACACGGCATCCATGCTTACGGAATAAACAGCACCCAAACCTTTGCAACCGGGGCAAGCGCCATAAGGTGAGTTGAAAGAAAAAGAATTAGGTGAAGGTTCTTCGTAACTGATACCGGTGTCTTCACACATTAGTTGTTTGGAATATTGAACAAAAGTAGAATCTGATCTGTCATCCTGCACTAGTAAGAACATCAAATCCTTTCCCGCCTTTAATGCCTGTTGTACGCTTTGGCTTAAACGTACTTTCATATCATCCGTTACTTTTAAACGGTCTATCACCACCTCGATATCATGGATTTTATAACGATCAACCTGCATGCGTGGTGTAAGGTCAATAATTTCGCCATCAACCCTTACTTTCAAAAAGCCTTTCTTACGAATGTCTTCAAACAATTCCCGGTAATGCCCTTTTCTACCTCGAACCAAAGGCGCAAGAATAGAAATTTTTTTGTCTTTAAATTTTTGAAAGATATTTTCAACAATCTCTTCTTCACTAAACTTAACCATCTTTTTCCCGGTGTGATAGCTGTAAGCTTCGCCGATACGTGCAAACAACAAACGAAGGAAATCATACACTTCTGTTATCGTTCCAACCGTTGAGCGTGGATTTTTATTTGTTGTCTTTTGTTCAATAGATATTACCGGGCTTAAACCTGTTATTTTATCAACATCGGGTCTTTCCATGTCCCCCATGAATTGCCTTGCATAAGCACTGAAGCTTTCCATGTAACGGCGCTGACCTTCGTTGTAGATCGTATCAAAGGCAAGTGAAGATTTTCCGCTGCCACTTACTCCCGTAAAAACAACGAGTTTGTTTTTTGGAATAGTTATATCAATGTTCTTCAAATTATGCTCCCGTGCTCCGAAAACTTCTATGGTTTCATCTGCATTCACAGCTACATCCTGCTTCATCATTCTTGTCTTAACATTCAAAAAAAAGGACATCGAAGATAATTAACAAACCAAATATGCAACAGGTTTGTTTGTTAATATAAACACTTGTTATTGTGATAATAGAATTGTTTTACCTGATATATCATTTTTAACAGTTGCATTATTTAAGCCTCATCTATAAAAAACAATCTTTTTTGAATGGCATAAAAATTGGCTCAACGTAAAACAAAAATGAATATTATGAAAAAGATCCGTGTTACATTAATTGCATTACTTGCTACTTCATTAATAGTTAGTTCATGCAGTAGAATGAACAAAGCACAAAAAGGCGCAGTTATTGGCACTGCGGGAGGCGCAGCAGTCGGTGGTGTTATTGGTAAAGCATCAGGCAACACTGCATTAGGAGCTATTATTGGCGCCGCAGTAGGTGGTGGTGCAGGTGCCGTGATAGGACACCAGATGGATAAGCAGGCAAAGGAAATTCAGAACCAGGTTCCGAATGCAAAAGTTGAACGTGTAGGTGAAGGCATCGTAGTTGAATTTGCGAACAATGTGTTATTTGGCTTTGATAGTTATGCTTTGAACTCCGGCTCCTATCCTACATTGAATGATCTTGTAACTGTTCTAAACAAATATCCTGATACCAACATTGAAGTACAGGGCCATACGGATAGTGTAGGTTCCGCATCGTATAATCAATCGTTATCGGAAAAAAGAGCCGGTGCTGTTTCAGATTATTTAAAATCAAACGGAATTGCTTCTGCTCGGATTACTACAAAAGGTTTTGGTGAAAGTGCACCAAAATATTCAAATGACACAGAAGATGGACGTGCACAAAACAGGCGGGTTGACTTTCTTATAACAGCTAATGATAAAATGAAAGCTGACGCAAAACAACAGGCCTCACAATAGACAGATTAAACAACAACTGCAAGGAAAATTATTATTAACCAAAAGCAAGTTTTATGAAAAAAGCAACGATCATTTCTACGGCTATTATCTGCATTTGTTTTTTTGCAGCAGATGCAAATGCACAAACAACAACTACAACAGTAGGAACCGCAGGTAGAACAACATTTGGCATACAGGCAGGTGTTAACTTTTATAACATCAACGGAAAAGATGCAAGTGGTACCAAATTAGATTACAAACTGAAAACTGGTTTTACAGGTGGTGTTAATGCAGAAATTCCTTTAGCGCCTGAGTTTTATTTTCAGCCGGGAATCATGTATAATTCAAAAGGAGCAAAGGTGAATACAACCAATGGCACAGCAACTTACAACTTAAACTATATTGATGTTCCTTTGAATCTTCTGTTTAAACCTGCCTTGCCAACAGGAAGTGTTTTATTAGGTTTCGGACCTTATGTTGGTTATGGTATTGGCGGGAAAGTTAAAGACGCAGGTGTGGATACGGATGTTAAGTTTAAAAAGAATGCGGGCACAGACCCAAACACCGTTTATTTCAAACCGCTTGATGCAGGGATAAATTTACTGGCAGGTTACCAGTTTATGAACGGTTTATCAGCTCAATTAAATGCGCAACTTGGTGTAGTGAATACCAATGCTTATGGCAACAGTGCAAAAACACATAACACAGGTTTTGGTGTAAGTCTTGGATACAGGTTTTAATAGGTGACCAGTTGCATGTCACTGGTTACCTGTTACTAATTTAGATATTTACTAATTAAAACGTTTGAGTTTTCTAAAAAGCTCAAACGTTTTTTACTTGTAACACCCAAGCAATAACTAAAACTTAGCCTGCAACTACATTTTGATAATATGCACAAACACTTCTCATAAAACATATTTCACATTTTGGTTGCGGCCTGCAAATTTCTCTTCCGTGAAAAGACATGCACATACCTGCATCCCATTCTTCCGGCGGAAGTATATCCATAATTTGTTTTTCAATTTTTTTCGGATCAGTTCCTGTTGCAATGCCAAGCCGTGGTGCAACACGAACAACATGAAGATCAACAACAACACCCTCTGCCGGTGCATGTGCTTCGCGTTTAATAACATTTGCTGATTTTCTTCCAATCCCGGATAGTTCGGTTAGTTCCTCAAGTGTAAGTGGAATGTTACTATCTTTTTTTATTGACTGTGCTGTTTCAATGAGCCATTTTGCTTTGTTTGAATAATTGCGAACGCCACTGATATATGGATATAGATCTTCGGGTGTTGCTCCTGAAAGCTTTGCCATATCCGGGAAAACTTCAAACAGTTTTGGTGCTATTTTATTAATGTTGCGATCTGAGTCTTGGGCTGATAAAACAACCATCACTAGTAATTGGTAAATATTTTTATAATCCAATGGATGTTTGTTTTGAGCATATCTTTCTAATAAAGGTTTTACGGCTTCCGGCCAGTTTACGTTATGGCTCATAAGTATTTTATTAAAGACGATAAATCTACAATAATTGTGTATTTATTTTAAAAGAAGATGATTGCGTTAGTAAAAATTATTTTCGTTTTGCGAAGATGCGAAGAAGGCAAACGTTTTAAAGCTTTTTCCGATTCAAAATCCACTCTCCTATTTTCAGGTTTTAGTTTTTAGTTTTTTTTCTTTTAGTTTCAAAAAAAGTGATGCCATAAATTATACAGATGAACGGATTGCGACGCAAGGAACGATGCTATGAAAGGCTGCAGCTTGTATTATAATTAAAACAACATTTATTATCATTAACTGTATTATGTTATCATTAGTTATCATTGAGGCACAATAAGCTGTTAATTTTATTCTTTCTTAAGTGCTTCTGCAATACAAAACATAAAGCTTCGTTTTTACTTAAACTTTATGGCATAACATTAGTCTCTAAAAAATCAAAATCAACAACTATGAAAAGAGTAATTATTACCGTGACTGCATTATTGCTATTTGTTACGGTTACACAGGCACAGTTTCACATAGGCGGTAAGGTTGGTGTTAACATGGGCAAGATTGATGGCCAGTCATTCAAAGACGGTTTCAACTCAGGCTTCCAGGCAGGTGCATTTGCGGAAATTGATTTTACAAAAAGCATAGGTATTCAGCCTGAATTATTATTCAATCAAACAAATACCAAAGTAAGCAACACGGTTGTAAACTTTACTCCCGGCGAAACCATTCATCTTAATTATTTAAGCGTTCCTGTTTTGCTGCGTTTAAATGCAAGTAAACTGCTCACGTTTCATGTAGGGCCACAGTTTAGCGTTTTAATGAATAACCATAAAACTATTGGCGGTAATGCTGTAGATGCATTTAAAGATGGCGATTTAGCTGCAGTGCTTGGTGCACAACTAAATCTTGGTTCTTTAAAAGTTTATGGACGTTATAATATCGGTTTACAGAACATCAATGATGTTACCAACAGCGATAAATGGAAAACGCAATCTATTTCTCTCGGCATAGGTTTGCGGGTGCTGTAATGAGCTAAAAAACGATTTAGCAACATTTTGTAAATTGCGACCATTAGTTACAACAATTAGTTTGTATCTAATGGTTTTTTTATTGGCTGTCATTAATAGTTTAGGTATAAGCA
>JAEZRL010000018.1 GCA_023440945.1 Bacteroidota bacterium | reverse complement strand
TATCTCTTCATCAATAAAATCATTTAATGTAATTCCGTTGAAAGAAGTTTTTGCAGTAGTTGCAGTGTAATCAAATTCTATTGATTGCATTTCGGGTGCAAAAGGTTGTGAAGGAACAGCAGGTGTTGTTCCTTTTTGAACAGATTCCAACACAGCATTTGCATAGACCGACGGATATTCTTTAAAATAAAAACTATGATTCAGCCTTAAATTTAAGACGCCTTTACGGTTTTCCCTATAAGTATTCAGTAACAATTTTAGATAAGGCAGAACGGAAGAAACGTTTTCTTTGAAACGTAGTACAGTAAAGTTGGGCGATAAGAAACTAATGTTTGAGCTTATTTTCTGAACAGTTGTTTGTCCGGTTGATTTTACATTTGTTTTTATATAAGGAAGCGGATAGAAAATAATTTTAGTTGGAAAATTAGGATTACTAAAACGCCATTCCATATCTGCCCTTGCATCATTTGAATTAAAGAGTTTGATGGATTCAGATCCGTTCCAGCCAAAGCCATCCTGGAAATTGGCTGATGCTGTAAAAGCATCATTCGTATTCGTTCCCGGATAGGCTTTGTAATAATCCTTCAGATTGGCTTGAGGAATATTTTTCCAGCTTGCTTTAACAGAAAAATTTTTCAGTCTTTTTGAAAATGCTTCTTCGCAACCAACAGAAAAATTTGCATTTACATCAGGTGCTGCACCAAAAGCAAAGAAAGGTTTTTTACTATTGATCACTCCCTGGTCGTTCTCGAGTTGCAAATCTTTTATTCCTGTTACCTGCACTTCGATAGTTGCATCAGTTAACTCTGCATTCTTCAGATTATTATAACCAAGATCAGTTTTTTCATTGTTGATAATGATCTGTAATAAAGGATTTGTTGTAGAAAAATCAAGCCCATGAACAGCAGCATTATAACTAACAACGGCAGGCTCATCTTTTGTTAATATAAAAGAAAATGTAGCCGTGAAAGTAATATTATCCGCAGAAGTAAAACTGGCACTAACATTCTTCGGACCAATCCATCCTTTCTCCCCGGTAACACTTACTTTAAAAAGATTTCGGGTTAAATAAATGTTCTTTATTTTTTCCTGCAAGCCACGAATTGTAAGGGAAACATATACCGTTCTTGCACCTTCTTTCATTTGCAAAACAGGACTTGCCAGGCAAAAACCAATTTGTGCAAGCGGAAGATTTGTATCCCCAAAAGCGCTCCATTTTGGATTGTTTGCATCCAATGCTGCGCCTAACCCATCTGAGGAATTTGCTACGGGTGCGAAGCGAACAATATTGCCATTTACAGGCGATATGTAAACAGATTTTAATGCAGCAACTTTCGATCTGTTTACAACAATATCATGCGTTAATGCGTAGTGAAGATCCCTGTCGTTGTTATCTTTTCCGGCAAGTAATATTGTTCCTTCTTGTAATAAAGTATCAGCCGTGTTTTTTTTCAGCTCAAATACAACATGCGCTTTATCTGCAACAGGATCATTCTTTTTTAAAGCAAGCACATCGCCATAATAAAAATCCAGGTGCCTTTGCGTTAAAGTATTCATCAGTTGCTGCGGATACTTGTATAATTCTATAAATGCATCCCATAAGGCAATATGTGGAGGAAGCGTAGCTGTTGCAGCAAGTGCGTCTAATTCTTCTGTAGTGAGATCAAAAAACTCCTGCCATGTTCCGTTTTTAAACTGATCCAGATATTCATTTGATACATTTACTTTATTCGTGTCATAAAAAATTATTTCTTCAGCAATTTTTTTGAGGTAATTAAAGAAGTCTTTTTTCGTTCTTGGATCGATCGGGACTAAAGAAGGATCAAGCCACTGCGGATAACGTTGCTGCTGTGTTTGCCCATCACGTTTCAATAATATTTTATAATCAATGGCTTTGTTACTCATGCTGTTTTATTATTGGCCTCGTTTAAATAAAATGGATAAACCAGGTTAAACCTTGAATTGGTACTGATAATATCATATTCAACAATTATGTCTACTCTTCCTTCGGAAATAAATGTTTGATCAAGCTTTACACTTATTAATTTTAATCTCGGTTCATATAAAATAATGGCATTCTTAACGGTTATCTTGATAGAAGTTGTGATCGTGGCATTCATAGGTTCAAAAACATAGCTATCAAGATTGCATCCATAATCAGGCTGAAGAAATCTTTCACCAATGGTTGTGCTCAACAGTATCTCCAAACTTTTTTTGATATCCTCTTCATCAGAAGTCAGCAATACTTCTCTTGTTGCTTTTGAAAAAGAAGGAGGGAAACTCCAGCCTGTTCCAAGAATAGATGCAGTATCCGTTACAGCCATATTATTCAGCTTTAAAATGTTTTACAATAATTTCTTACCACTTACGATCCTTGTATCTCCACATCAAACTTGTAATCAAGCTCTGTTTCCGGTTTCACAATAAATGCCTCTGCATGTGTTGTAAGATGTTGCACCACACCTTTTGCTACTGCTATAAACAATAACTTCATCTGGTCTGATGGCGGTGGCGCATCACCTTTCATGATTGTTGGCCATTCGTTTATAAAAGCCTGCTGAATTGCTTCAGCCATGCTGTTATTAAAATCTGCTATTGAACCTGATTTAAGTGCCATATATCTTTTAACCGGTTTTAACTTTGAATGAAAGCAAAGCAGGCGTTGCAGGTGGAAAAGGAGGTACAGGCGGGGCCGGTGTTACCGGCAAAGAGCCTAATGCCAATTCACCCGGATGCATGTGCGTATTGAACATTTGCACAAGCTGGTTAAGATAATTCAGTAAATCATCACCAAATACAAGCGGGTGTGTACTGTTTTCAACCAACTCTATTTGTGGTGCTTCCACAACCACTTTTGTACTTCCTTTTATCCTTATTTTGCCCTGTTTTGTTTCGATGGTTAATATTTCACTTCCATTGCTGTCATTGAGTGTAATTCCATCCTCATTCGTTTCTATTTTATTACCATTCTGATCTTCGATAGTGATGGCTTTTTTATCATCACTTATAATAATTTTGTTTTCTGCCGGTGTTTTTATCGTTATTTCTTTTTTATCATCATCAAACTGGAGAATCAATTTCTCTCTCGATGTATAACCTTTCAAATTATTATCATTCGAGGGTTGTAAAGGGGTTGCTTTTGCGGAACTATGTAACATGCCTAATATTACTGGATGCCGTGGATCATCATATAGAAAACCGCAAACAACCTCATCACCAATTTCAGGGCGAAAAAATAATCCCCGTTCATCGCCTGCATCTGCCAAAGCAATTCTCGCCCACACGCCGTCATCATCAGGATTGATAAAAGGAAACTTTACACGTACACGCATCTCCCCTGAAGGGTCCTCATTATCTGTAACAATACCTGTATGTAAGCCAATAACACCAGGCAATAATCCACCTGCTTTTGGCGCCGTGATGTTGTTGCTATTTCCTTCTGTAAACCATTCCGGCGAATCGCCAAATTGCGCCTGTGTCTTCCATCCATTCACGCCATCATAATCATGACGCACACCACTTACAAATGCTTTTCCATTAAACCTTTTTCCAAGTCCATTCAACTCCAGAACATCACCTGCATTTATAGTTGCGATACCATTGATTTTTGCTCTTCCTCTTATTTTTGAAAGCTTTGATTTTAATAACTGTGCATCAGCCCAGGTTTTGCGTTCATCTGCAGTGAGTGTTGCAGAATGATTCAATTTGAATTCCTCCAAACCCATTGCATCAGCCAATTCATTAATTGTAATATCGCCTTGTTCTTCTATGTTTGCGGGTGGAGTAGCTTCTGATTCTGCCACTTCCTGATCTGCCATACTCCATGAATAGGCTCTCACGCTGCTATAATCATTCCTGCTATCCATTTCTGCATCCAATTCAATAATGGTTGAACCATGCAATAGCGATAAAGCTGCATCACCTGAAACAGTGGGCGTTTTTATACTTATCTTTTCATCATTGGTAAGAATAACTTTTCCTATCGCTTCAGTGCGACTTAAAATAAAATCCCAGTCAGTGCAGTTGTATTGAACCAGTTCTTCATGCTGGAGGCTTGAAGATTCAATATCCATCTCACCGCTTTCAAATCCATTGTCTTTTAGTATTTTCTCAAATGCGTCGGAATCAGTTGAATCGTGAAAACAGGCATTCTTTCTTCCTACAGTTGTTTTCACTGCTTTGTGTTTGCATTCGATTATTAATTGAGGAGCTCTGTTGTTTCTTATTTTGATGGATTGTTTGATGATGATTCCATGAAAGATGTCTTCTGTTTTATCAGGCTCACCTGCTGCAATAGATAATTCGTTTCCGGGGATAAACAAATCGCCTTCACTTAACGAAAACTTGCCTGTAGCTGCCTCTCCATCCTGTAAAACGATGATAGCAGATGCAATCTTATTCACCACCTTCATCACATTAACTGAAAGCACAGAAATCGTTGTGGGAATCTCAGTTCCATTAACTTTTATTAGGAATTGCGCAACTGTTTGAACGGATGGTATGATGG
>JAEZRL010000119.1 GCA_023440945.1 Bacteroidota bacterium | reverse complement strand
CAATGGAGGGGCTGAAATCATTTTCTTCTGATAAAAACCTACGGGAATATGTGCAGCAGTTGAACAAACATTTGCATCAACAGTTAAACAACCGTAAACAACGTGATAAAAAATCGCACATTAAACATCTTTATTGGAGCATTTTAACAGTACTTATTATTCTTTTGCTTTGCTTTATCGCTTACTTTATTATCATTCAGAGAAAAAAAGAAGAACGTGCAAAAATGCAACAACCAGTTACGATTATTATTTCAGGGGAAAAACTAAAAGGGAAAAACTAAAAACTAAAACAGGTGTCAGACACTTTGAAAGTGTCCGACACCTAATCCAAGCGAATAAATAAACACCACTATTTTAAATTATTAATGAATAACACGAAACTCATTTTTCTTTCGCTTACATTTTTTCTTGTAACATTTTCTACTGCTCGAAGCAATGACAGCTTACTTATTCATCAACTGGTAAAAGAAATAGAGGCAATGCAGACAAAGCAGGATGGACATGATTTTTATGCAGGTTCTTTTCCATCTTTTCGTGAATGTGCAGGTGCTCCGCATAATTATCAACCCGATAATAATGTTTTCTTTACCGCGATCTCTGCTTTCACTTTAAAAAAAATGTTGCCTTATCTTGATGAAGAAAACAAAAGTATTATTCAGCAAACAGTTGATAAGGCAATAAAAATTTATCCCTACTATCAAAACCGCTATGGTTACCCGTATTACAATTTCTGGCCTACACATAAACCTATTATGCCACACACTTATTACTTTAAATACCTGAAAAGTGTATTTGGTCAGGGTGAAGATTCGGATGACAGTGTGATGATCTTATTAAGCACAGATAACAACGACAGCGCTTCCGCAGAATTGAAAAAACAGTTAATAAGAACAAGTAATTTATCGCGGAAAAAAATCATTTCAACATATAAAAAATACCGCAACATTCCAGCTTATTCAACGTGGCTTGGCTTTCGTATGACACCCGATTTTGATTTTGCTGTTCAATGCAACATCCTATATTTTATGTATGATAAAAAGCTGCCTTTGGTAAAAGAGGACAGCGCAACAGTTTATTTGCTGCAACAGATGATAGCCAATCGGGAGTACGTGAAAACGCCTGTTTATCTTTCACCATATTATGTGCACAGTTCTATTTTGCTGTATCATATCGCAAGATTAATGGGACGATTTTCGATTCCTGAATTAGAACCTTATAAACCGCAACTAATTGCAGATATTCATAAACAATTGAACGAATGCCATAACATTATGGACCAGGTTATTTTGAGAACAGCTTTGTTGCGATTAGGCTCTGAAGCGCCTGCATTAGGATTAGCTAATTTGAATGAATTTGAAAATAGTAATCAGAATCAATTTGTGTTTTTCCAGGCAAGGGCTGCCTTTTCTTATCCCACGCCTTTTAAGCAGGTTTTTTTGCATTGGAGCTACATCAATTATCATTTTTATTGCCCTGCTTACAATAAAATTCTATTGCTTGAATATTTAGTGGAGAAGAATAAAAAAGATTGAAATCAACTTATCTTATCGTTTATGCTAATGCTTGTTTCATTTTTTTTATCTCGTTCACATCCACGCTTAAATTTTCGATGTTTTCTTTCATGTTATCATTGATAAATTCCATCGATGATGCTTCCGGCATTCTTGCAGATGAATGCAACTCAAAAGCACCTGTATAATCGGCTAATTGTTTTATATTACTGCTTCGCACACCGCTGCCGGGCATAATAATTATCCTGTAATCCGCTTGCTCAATTAATTGTTTTATCAACTCTTTTCCATCATAAGCATTTGGTACTTGTCCACTGGTTAGTATTCTTTGACAACCACATTCAATAATATCTTCCAAAGCAGTAAAAGGATCTTTTGCACGATCAAATGCACGATGAAAAGTTACATCCAGCGGGTAAGCGAGTTCAACCAATTGCGTTGTTCTTTTTTTATCAACTGTTCCATCCATGTTCAATAAACCTAATACCACACCTTCAAAGCCAAGTTCTTTACAAAGAAGTACATCTTTTTTCATTGCTTCAAAAGAAGCATCATCGTATAAAAAATCACCCCCATGCGAACGAATAATGGGAAACACAGGAATAGAAATCTTTTCTCTAACTGTTTTTAATGTGCCGTAAGAAGGCGTTGTGCCGCCATCAAAAGCGTTATCGCATAATTCTATTCTGTCGGCGCCAGATTGTGCCGCAAGAAGTGCAGAAGAAATATTAAATACTGCTATTTCGAGAATATGTTTCATCTAATAAAAGTTGAATTGAGATTAATGCTGAATGTTTGCAATATTAATATTGATTAACAGACTTCCGAACTCGCAAAGAATTCGGAACTCCTGTAAGTTCAGCAATGAACAAAGCGTTGAAGAGTGCGACGCAAGTAAAGCCTCATACTTATTCTAAAAGCCCGGCTCATAAAAATTATTTATATCAAATGCTTGCCTTTGAAAACAGTATTTGGTTGATTCGGCGCACCAACCACGAAATCGAAACCGCTTTGAATGCAGTAACCGCCATACTCACCTTGTTTGTTCAGGGCAATAAAACC
>JAEZRL010000100.1 GCA_023440945.1 Bacteroidota bacterium | reverse complement strand
AGCTTATTCAAAGCAACAATTGTTAGTAGTAGAGGATAAAATATCTCAACCTAAGTTGAAAATCATATGATTAATAATAGGTAATCTTGATGGAAATCGTAGAAGGGATGCCGATTTTTTTAATTTTGTAGATACAACTCAATACACTTATTTAATATTTAAACCCGATACAGTTTATAATAAAAATATTGGTCTTTATTCGCTTATTTTCCATGTTGATGCTGCATATACCAACAAAGGTGAAAGCCTGACAGCTAAGCGGATAACAACAATGAACCCCTCACCACCAAGAGCAGCCTATTAATTTTCATAAGAAAGAATTCTTCTTATCATTCCGGCCAATACTCTTTTATTTTTCTTTGTAAGTATGTAACACTTCTTTCCAGTTGATCCATTCCGTTTATGCCGTCTTCAATACTTATCCATCCGTCAAAACCTTTGCTTTTTAATTCGCTGAAGATTGCATCATAATCATTCAAACCTTTGCCGATTTCTCCATGTACCAAACGTTTGGCATAACCGGTTGCATCGCTTTCTTCACGTCGCAGATGTTCTAATGTTCCTTCAGCCAAATAGCGGTCACTTGCATGCATCGTAACAACACGTTCTGAAACTCTTTTTAATAATTCTATAGGATCTTCTCCTGCTAAATAAGTATTGCTTGGATCGTAGTTAACACCGAAATTGGGGTGATGTATTGCATCAACCAATTTGCAAAACACATCCATCTTTTGCGCAAACTCAGGGTATTCCCAAAAGTCATCTTTGTAATGATTTTCTAAAATCAATGTTATTCCTCGTTCGGCTGCATAAGGCAGGCAAGCTTCAATGCTTTCTGCTGCGAGCTTCACACCTTCGTCCACACTTAACTCTGGTCTTCTTTGTCCTGATAAAACGCGGCAATAAGAACCACCCAAAGTATGTGTCATATCAATCCAATACTTCTGTTTTTCTATTTCCTTCTTTCTGAACGCAGCATCAGGGTGTGTAAAGTCCGGCGAACAGCACATCATTGGTATAACTTTTCCATGTGATTCTACTTGTTCGCGAAACTTTGGCCAGTTTTTTTCGTCCCTCATTTCTAAAAAACCGGCATACCATTCAAGACCGTCAATATCTAAAGTGCTTGCAAGTTCTATCCATTCAGAAACTTTCATCGTTCCATCCTTACACAAGGCTTTCATAAATGCTTTGGGAAACGCAGCTAATTGTGGCATTAATTAAGATTTGTTTTGAGTTAATTATGGTTAAGTAAACGAGTTAAAATTGGGAATTATAATTATACTTTCTTCTTTATCGAACGATGCATTTTATTATGTTACAGGCTGAATTTTTTTATAGCATCGTCTCTTGTGTCACTCACTTGTACGTTCAGTTTTCATGGCAACTTTTGATTACATCTCCATTCCTATTTTATTTCTCCAACCATTTTTGATGGCACTACCCATTTATCAAATTCTTCAGGCGTTATGTAACCTAATTTAACCGCCATTTCTTTCAAGGTTGTTCCTTCTTTATGTGCTTTTTGCGCAATCTCTGCAGATTTATAATATCCGATCTTTGGATTAAGCGCTGTTACGAGCATGAGTGAATTATCAACATGTTTTTTAATGTTCGCTTCAATTGGTTCAATACCTTCTGCGCATTTATCGTTAAAGCTTACGCAACCTTCGCCTATCAATCTAGCACTGTGCAAAAAGTTATAAATAATAACAGGCTTAAAAACATTTAATTCAAAATGACCTGTTGCCCCGCCAATATTTATCGCCACATCATTTCCTAAAACCTGTGCAGCTATCATCGTCAATGCTTCGCATTGTGTAGGATTAACTTTACCGGGCATGATAGAAGAACCGGGTTCATTATCCGGAATAAAAATTTCACCGATACCACTTCTGGGGCCACTTGATAACATGCGAATATCATTCGCTATTTTCATCAAACTCACCGCAACAGTTTTTAATGCACCATGTGCTTCAACAATGGCATCGTGTGCTGCCAATGCTTCAAATTTATTTTGTGCGGTAACAAATGGAAGACCTGTTAGCTCAGCAATTTTCTTTGCCACAAGTTCAGCATAACCTTTTGGTGTGTTTATGCCTGTGCCAACTGCCGTTCCACCCAAAGCCAACTCACTTAAATGATCTAATGTGTTTTTTATAGCTTTTAATCCATGATCCAATTGAGATGCATAACCACTAAATTCCTGTCCTAAAGTAAGCGGTGTTGCATCCATAAAATGCGTACGGCCTATCTTCACTACATGCATAAATTTTTTACTCTTTTCTGCAAGCGTATCACGAAGTTTCTGAATGCCCGGAATAGTTATTTCCATCAGCATTTTATACGCTGCAATATGCATGGCAGTTGGGAATGTATCATTCGATGACTGCGATTTATTTACATCATCATTTGGATGCAATGCCTTTTCTTTATCCGTTAATTTGCCACCATTTAAAACATGAGCACGATAAGCGATCACTTCATTTGTATTCATATTGCTTTGCGTACCGCTTCCGGTTTGCCATACCACCAAAGGAAATTGGTCATTCAGCTTTCCTTCTAAAATTTCATCACAAACTTTTACTATCAGATCTTTTTTTTCGTCAGGCAAAACACCCAATTCATTATTAGC
>JAEZRL010000069.1 GCA_023440945.1 Bacteroidota bacterium | reverse complement strand
ATCAAATACATGACGCAGGTTGAAGTTTGCACCGATGTTATTCCATCTTTCTTTTGACGAATTGTTTGCAAGTGTTACACTATCCAACACACCTTTTGCATCAAAAATATTGGTTGTGTTGGTGCTGTTGAATGAACCGGGATTTACAAAACCATTTACTACAACACCTAAAGTTGTTTTTTTAGTGGCATAAAAATCTGCGCCTATTTTAAAATTATGGTTTTGATATTTTGGCGACATTAAAGTGGTTTGATTGAAGATAGAAGCAAGTTCATCTTCCTGGTTATAAAACTTCCTGATGATATTCATATTCCTATAACCTTCGTTATAACTATAGCTATAGTTACCAAAAATGTTGACCTTACCGGTTCTGTAATTAAGGTTTGCGCTATTATTAACTTTTGGATTTTTGCCCATACCACCGCCGAGCGTAATGCTGCCATTAAAACCTTTTATTTTTGATTTTTTTGTTTTGATATTAATAACACCTGAGTTACCTGCGGCATCGTATTTTGCAGGCGGATTGCTCATGATCTCAATTTGATCAAGATTTGAGCTTGACATATTTTTAAGCATATTGGCAAGATCAATGGCGCTCAAATAAGTCGGCTTTCCATCAACCAGGATCAAAACACCTTGTTTGCCTTTCAAGCTGATATTGCCATCTTTATCTACGCTGATGCCCGGTGATTTTTCCAATACATCCATTGCTGTTAAGCCAACATTTGTTGGCGAAGCATCTACATTCACAAGGGTTTTATCAATCTTTTGCTCGATAAAAGCTTTTTTGCTGGTTACCACTACGCTTCCAACTTGTGTAGTTGCTAGTTTAAGTGAAACAGAGCGAAGAGTGTAAGTAGTTTTTTCTGGCGTAAATTCAAATCCTTCGCTGTAATAATTCTGATAACCAATGGCCTGGATCATCACAATATATTTTCCATCTGCTACTTTTTCTATTGAAAACGAACCGGTTTTATCTGTTACGGCTGCTTTCACCAGGGATGAATCTTTCGCCTTTAGTAAACTCACGGTTGCAGCTTCAATGGCTTTTTCATTACCTGAAACAGTGCCATTTACTTTATTCACTTTGCTTTGTGCAAAGCTCATTAGCGTGCAAGAACTCACAGCTAATATAATCAAGAGGGCTAAAACTTTTTTCATATATCAATTTTTAAAAGTACTTTACTTTAAATATTACAGGTCAAAAGTAAGTACCATGCTTTGCATAGTACATAATTAAAACATGAACGGTTTTACAATCTGATAAATGGAATCTTTATTGGAGAAGTATTGCGTTCAGTTTTGGTATTGTTACCTGCTTAGTTGTTTTACTAAAGGTGTTTGATGATGAAGCCTTTTTACAATAACAACAGTCCAAAGCTACTTTTGGTTAAAAAAGAAAGAAAGTATTAGCGGATGAAGCCTTAATCTTTGTTTATGAGTCGGCTCTTTAGCCTGAAGAAGCAATTCAGGAGATGATGTTTTTATAAGTCTGATATTTTATTTTAGGTTCATACCAATAAAGAATGATGCCTGCAATAACCAATAAGGAAGAGATCAGCTCAGCCTGTGTGGGATGAAAACTGAAGATGGAATAAGTAGTATTAACCCGGATCTTTTCAATAAAAAAGCGTTCTATTCCATTAACTATAAGATAAATAGCGGCAAGTCTTCCGGGAATTTTTACTTTTTTTCTTATAGCCCATAAAAAAGCAAAAAGCAAAAGGCACATAATTATTTCGTACAGCGGTGTTGGATAAACCGGCAAAGGCAAATAATTGCAGTAATCATTCCAGGTGCAATTAGATAAAAGAATGCCTTCTTTATTTACATTGTGTTTATAGGTAAAAGCAAATAACCAATCCGGCAAGCCCCAAAAAGCTTTTGTGGCAGCATGATGCACTTTTTGCAAACTTTCAAATTGGCCAATATAAAAATCCTGGTAAAGATGCAAGCCCGAATTGAATTGTTCCGGCGTTGCCAACACTGGTTTCCCCGTTGGGGATGAAATGTATGCACTGTTTAGAATTCCCCAGTCACCATCGCCGGCTACCTGGCAACCAACTCTTCCAAGGCCGTAAGCCAGCATCAAAGAAGGTGCGATGGCATCAGCAACCATTATTACTTGAATCTTATTCTTTTTCAAATAAAGAATGATGAAGATGGTTGCCACAATTAAACCACCATAAAAAGTAAGTCCGCTTGGTGAAAATAGATTGCCAATAGGATCTTGTATAAAACGATCCCAGTTTTCAAGATTGTCAAAAACTTTCGCACCGATAAATCCCGCGACGGCGGCAATAATAACAATATCGCCAACCCTGTCACTTGGCCAGATGCGTATCGTTCTTTTTTCAGGCTTTGCGAGTTTCTTTTTATTCTTTTCCCACCATTTCAACACACAAAAAAATAAACCTAAAATTAAACCTGCAGCAATGCTTCCGTGACTGGAAAAAATAAAAGCTTGTGGATCGTTTAATGCGCCATTAATAAAAAATAGTCCGAGAATTTTATATCCCAATAAAAAACCTAAAAAAAAGTTCAATAATAATTCAGAAGTAGTTGCAGGCTGGCCGACAGTTATTGTTGTATCAGTATAAGTTAAAAAACCCGCGCTTTGTTTGCGCTTCAATTCTTTTATCAAAACCCAGGCAGCAGCAAGAAAAGACAAAGCAACACAAAAACCAAAAGTGTTTACCACTTTCAGAAATGGAAGACTAAGCCCAAACAGATCTTTAAACAGGTAATATAAATTAGGATACATAACTACTGCCGTTTTGTATAACCTGCAATGTTAGGTAAAAACTAATTGCGTACATAATAAGTTATACGATGATATTAGTTTTGAGTTAATTAATTATAATGAATGATAATTATTCCCTAACATTTTAGCCGTTTCAATAATAACCTACGCATCACTTCGTTAAATTGGTAAACACACTCAACGCAATTTGTAATTTTGATAAATGAAGTCTATGCGTTATCTCTTCCTTTTTACTTTATTAATCTTTTCTGCTGCTGCTTCTGCACAGTGTAAAACTTTTAAAATTGGTGTAAAAGGTGATACCTTGAATTGTGTTGATAAGAATGATCTGAAGCAAGGTAAATGGGTTGTTCATACAGAAAGTTTACGTGGCGAGCCTGGTTTTGATGAAGAAGGTGTTTTTAAAGACGGAAAGAAAGAAGGTGTTTGGCGAAAGTACAGTTTAATGGGCGACTTGATAGCCATTGAGAATTATAAATGGGGTTATAAAAATGGTACTTGCCGTTATTTCAATCTCGCTGGTTTGATGAGGGAAGAAAACTGGAAAGCCGTGAATCCTGATAATCCTTACGATACCGTTGAAGTCCCGGATCTTGTCGATCCTTATAAAGTAGATTTGAAAGTGGTTAAAATAGAAGGCACTTCTGTAAAGCATGGAACGTGGACGTATTATGATCCTCAAATGGGTACGATTACAAAAACAGAAGAATATTTTTTAGATAAACTTCAATCTCCAAATAAAAAGCTTTTAGCAAAAGATGTGGATGCAAATGCTGCAACAGATTCTTCTTTGCAGGCGGCAAAACCTGATGCAAAAAACAAACCTGCAGAAGTATTGCAATACGAAAAGAAACATTCAGGTAAGAAAAAGATAAGAGTACGTGATGGCGCAACCGGTGTGAATTGATTTCATTACCGCTTCTAAACTCTTTTAAAGCTCTAACTCTATTTTAGTTTTTTAATTTTTAGATTTTAGTTTTTCATTTGCAGTATGTCTGCTGAAAAAATTCTCACAGAGTGGAAGAAAAAAAATTTCAAACCAATTTACTGGTTGGAAGGAGAAGAGTCATATTTCATTGATCAACTGATAAATTACGCAGAGCACAACATTTTATCAGAAAGCGAAGTTGGCTTTAATCTTACTGTTTTTTATGGGCGTGATGCAGATTGGGCGAATGTTGTAAATGCTTGTATGCGTTACCCGATGTTTGCCGAGAAACAGGTTGTGCTTTTGAAAGAAGCACAACACATGAAAGATATTGATAAGTTGGAGAAATACGTTGAAAAGCCTTTGACCTCAACCATTTTTATCGTTAGTTATAAAGAAAAAAAACTGGATGCCCGAACAAAGTTTGCAAAAACACTGAAACAAAAAGGCGAAGTTTTTAATTCACAGAAAATTCGCGATTACCAACTATCTGAATGGACAAAACAATTGATCGAACAGAAAGGGTTAGCCATTCAGCCAAAAGCATTGGCGTTAATTGCAGATCATATCGGCAATGATCTTTCACGCATCGATAACGAAATAAACAAGCTTGCCGTCAATCTTGCAGGAAGAAAAAATATCACAGAAGAAGATATTGAAAACTATATCGGCATCAGCAGAGAGTTTAATGTTTTTGAATTGCAGGATGCACTCGCCAAAAAGGATGTTGCAAAAGCAATCCGTATTATTCAGTATTTTGAAAGCAATCCCAAAGCTGCACCGATACAATTAATATTGCCCACACTTTACAATTACTTCAGTAAAGTATATACCATTTTCGGTTTGGCTGATAAGAATGAAAAAAGCATTGCTTCGCTTTTTTATAATAATCCTTTCGCTGCAAAGCAAGCTATTCAGACTTATGATAATTATGGTTATGCAGGGATTGAAAAAGTGTTACTGTTATTGCATCACTACAACTTAAGAAGCATCGGTATTAACGATGCGGGAACAGAAGACGGTGATTTGATGAAAGAGTTAGTAGTGAAAATGATGAGTTAAATTATTCAGCTAAGACCTTCAGTGCATCTTCTTTATCTTTTGCAAGCTGTGCTTTCAATGCATCCAATCCACTGAATTTAACTTCACCGCGTAAATAGTGTTTTACATAAACGCGTAAGCTTTGTCCGTAAATATCTTCATCAAAATCAAAAATATTCACTTCTATTACCCGTTTTGTTCCGTCAACGGTAGGACGTACGCCTATGTTCATCATTCCTTGTTTGTCAACCGTGGACTGTTGACCGTTGATCGTTACGGCATACACACCATTTCCCGGTATCAGTTTTTCCGCATCTTCAATTTGAAGATTTGCTGTTGGGTAACCCAGTGTTCTTCCTAATTTATTTCCTTCCACAACTAATCCTTCAAAAAAATAATTATGACCTAAAAAAGTATTGGCGGTTTCTATATCACTATTTAATAAAGCTTCGCGAATTTTGGTAGAACTAATGGTTACTTTATTCAAAACATGCTGTGGAATTTCCTTCACTTCAAAATCCAGTTGCTTTCCATACTCTTCCAGCAAATGATAATCTCCCTGTCTGCCTTTTCCAAAGCGATGATCATAGCCGATAATAACCGTATGTGGATTAAACTTTTCAAAAAGAAATTTTTGAATATACTCTTCAGCCGTTTGATTAGAGAAAGATTCATTAAATGGAATTACAACAAGATGATCAATGCCATAAGCTTGCAGCAACTCTATCTTTTCCGGTAAAGTTGTAAGAATAGGAACAGCAGACTCCCCGTGACGAACAACTTTTCTTGGATGCGGATGAAAAGTAATGATAACAGTTTCTCCATGAATTTTTTCAGCTTCTTCTTTCAGTTGCGCAATAATTTGTTGATGGCCGGTATGCACACCATCAAAGGTGCCGATGGTAACAACAGCATTATTAAAGGCAGGTAATAAAGTGAGATCAGTATGTATCAGCATAAATGTGCGCAAAGATAAGTTTGTTTAAAACGAAATGCAGCGAGGTGTTAATTGAAATGGAAGCAATCAAGATGCTTAATGTACATTTGCCCGCAAAATCTTTTGTTCAAATAAAAATTTTCCTCCGGGGGGACAGGGGTTTATGAGTTTATATTCTAAACGCGGTGTTTCGGCACAAAAAGAAGAAGTACATGCAGCTATTAAAAATTTAGATGCAGGTTTATATGCAAATGCTTTTTGTAAAATGTATCCTGATTATTTGGGCGCAGATGAAGATTTTGTAAATATTATGCATGCAGATGGTGCCGGAACGAAAAGCATCTTAGCTTATTTATACTGGAAAGAAACCGGTGATACAAGTGTTTGGAAAGGCATTGCCCAGGATGCAGTTGCAATGAATCTTGATGATCTGTTATGTGTTGGCGTTTGTGATAACATATTGTTTTCTTCAACTATTGATCGGAATAAAAAACTAATACCAGGCGAAGTGCTTGAGGCCGTTATAAACGGCACAAAGGAATTTTTCGATACGCTGAAAAAATTTGACATTAATATTCATTTTTTGGGCGGCGAAACAGCAGACGTTGGTGATGTAGTTAGAACAATTGCTGTTAACGGAACCATGACAGCCCGCTGGCCAAAAAACAGGATAATTACCAATGATAAAATAAAAGCAGGAAATGTTATTGTGGGATTTGCAAGCTTTGGTAAATCAACTTATGAAGCGGAATATAACAGTGGCTTGGGAAGTAATGGATTAACCAGTGCAAGACATGATGTTTTGAATAAATATTATGCTGAGAAATACGCCGAAACTTTTGAACCTTCTTTAAATGAGGAGGTTGTTTATATTGGGAAGAACAGGAT
>JAEZRL010000057.1 GCA_023440945.1 Bacteroidota bacterium | reverse complement strand
ACTATAACGCCACTGCTTATTACAAAATTGATGAACTTCTTTCAGCAGAAAAAGAAACAAATGTGGTTGTTATCTGCACCCCCAATGGACTTCATGCCCAACACTCAACCAAGGCATTGAATGCAGGATTTCATGTTTTATGTGAAAAACCAATGGCAATATATAGAGCGGATTGTTATAAAATGATAGAAGCTGCAAAGCATAATAATAAGAAGCTTTTTATTGTTAAACAGAATCGTTTTAATCCACCGGTTGTTACTGTAAAAAGGGCATTGGAAAAAGGATTTTTGGGGAAGATTCTAAGTTTTCAACTTAATTGTTTCTGGAACCGTGATGAGCAATATTATCATAATTCATGGAAGGGAACCAAAGAGATGGATGGCGGCACTTTGTTTACACAATTTAGTCATTTTATCGACCTGATGTATTGGTTTGTTGGTGATGTAAAAAATGTTTTTGCAATAACAGGCAATCTTGCGCATCAAAATGTAATAGAGTTTGAAGATACAGGTGTTGTTGTAATCCAATGTTCAAATGGTATTATTGGCTCCATCAATTATACCGTTAACAGTTATAAAAAAAATATGGAAGGCTCACTTACACTTTTTGCAGAAAAAGGAACAGTGAAAATTGGTGGCCAATATCTCAATGAACTGGAATACCAGTTCATTGAGAATTTCTCTTTTGAAGATATTGAACAAGGCAACCCGCCCAACCATTATGGTAATTATGTTGGTTCTATGTCCAATCATGGTAAAGTTTATGAAAGGATTATAGACCTTTTGCAGAATAATATTGAGGCAGAAACGAATGCAGCAGACAGTGCTAAAACGGTTGAGATCATTGAAAAAATCTATGCTGCAGCCAAAAAAGTCGTTTGATCATTTCTCAAACACTTAACTCCTTTAATCCTTCTCCAATAATTCCGACACATTCCCGAATTTGCTCTTCAGTAATAATTAATGGTGGCGCAAAACGTATCTTATCACCGTGAGTTGGTTTTGCCAGCAATCCTTTGTCTTTTAATATCAAACACAGCTCCCACGCAGCTTCAGAATTTGGATGATCTATCACTATCGCATTCAGCAAACCTTTTCCTCTTACTGTCTGTATTAATGGTGAATGAAGTTGTCTTAGTTCTTCCCTTAATATTTCTCCCATTGCTTCTGCATTTTCTGCCATGTGCTCATCTTTTAAAACCTGTAATGCTTCCATAGCAACAGCACAAGCCAGCGGATTACCACCATAAGTTGAACCATGTTCTCCGGGTTTGATCGTAAGCATAATTTCATCATCAGCTAATACAGCGCTTACGGGTAAGACGCCTCCGCTTAAGGCTTTTCCAAGAATTAAAATATCCGGACGAACACTTTCATGATCACAAGCGAGCATTTTTCCTGTACGGCACAAACCCGTTTGTATTTCATCTGCAATAAACAGCACATTGTATTCTGTGCATAATTCCCGAACGCCTTTTAAGTAACCGTCATCCGGCACCACAACACCAGCTTCCCCCTGGATAGGTTCTACCATAAATGCTGCAACATCTTTATCCTGCAATGCTTTTTCAAGAACAGAAAGATCGTTGTAAGGAATGATTTCAAAACCGGTCATGTAAGGACCAAAACCTTTGTAACTGGAAGGATCAGTAGAGGATGATATTGCCGCCAAAGTTCTTCCCCAAAAATTGCCTTTAGCAAAAATGATCTTTGCTTTGTTTTCTTTAACACCTTTTACATCATAAGCCCACCGACGTGCAAGTTTTACTGCAGTTTCACCGCCCTCAACGCCGGTATTCATAGGCAACACTTTATCGTAACCAAAATAATTCGTAATATACTTAGCATATTCACCTAATAAATTGCTGTGAAAAGCTCTTGATGTTAGTGTTAGTTTCTGCGCCTGCTCCGTTAATGCATTAATGATGCGTGGATGGCAATGGCCCTGGTTCACAGCAGAATAACCGCTTAAAAAATCATAATATTTTTTTCCATCAACATCCCAAACAAAAACGCCTTTTCCTTTGCTTAACACGACAGGAAGAGGATGATAATTATGAGCGCCGTAAGCTTCTTCTAAATGCAGGTAATACTGTGTCTTATCAGACAAGGTGTGCGTTAGCATAAATAAATAATTAAAAAGATGAATAGTGAATGATCAATACTGATTAGTAATAATAAGCAGTAGTATAGCTTAGAAAGTCTTTTCTACCCCAAGGGATGATCGAGAAAATCGAGGTTCATGTATAGAAAGTGTGACTGCATTGAGAGTGCAAGATAAAATTTGAAATCCAAAATGAGAAATTTGAATCTCACAATGCTCAAAAAGAAATTATGAGTATTTCAATTGGTTTTTAAAACCCTGCAATTTTTTTGAAAGCCTTGCCTATATTTTCAATGAGATCAGAAGGCAACATACTTTCTGCCGATTGTTTTTTCAAAGCAATATCGCCGGCAAGCCCGTGCAAAAAAACGCCTAATAATGCTGCTTCAAATGGCTTATAATTTTGGGATAACAAAGCGGTGATCACTCCTGTTAAAACATCACCAGAACCACCTTTTGCCATGCCTGCATTACCTGTTGTGTTAAAATAGCCATTTCCATTGAATCCAATCAAAGTATAATGACCTTTTAATACAATTACAATTTTATATCTTTTAGAAAATTCAAGTGCTTTATCTATTCTTTCAAAATCATTTTCGCAATTCCCAAAAACACGTTCAAATTCTTTAGGATGTGGTGTAACTATCACCTCTTTTAATAAACTTAGCCATTCTTTGTTTTGGGATAGAATGTTTAACGCATCTGCATCAAGCACCATGGGCTTACTAAAAGAATTTATAAGTTGATGAAGTAATTGGGCTGTATTTTCTTCTGTGCCAATTCCCGGCCCCGCACCAACAACAGTGTATTTCTGATAACCTGTTTTATCATCTCTTTTTACAACCATCGCCTCCGGCACAGCAATTTGCATAATGGTAAATACATCTTCCGGAATACTACAGGTTAAAAGTCCTGCTCCCGTTCGTAAACAAGCCCTCGCACATAAAACGGATGCACCCATTTTTCCTTTATTGCCTGCAAACAGTAATGCATGCCCATATGTTCCTTTATGTGTAAACTTTT
>JAEZRL010000043.1 GCA_023440945.1 Bacteroidota bacterium | reverse complement strand
CCTGTAGCATCGGTTGTGATTACGACAGGGTTTTGACCATTCTCAATATCCGGACCAGGCAAACCATTTGGCCAAACAGCTATTTCTGTTGGCTTACCACGCATAGTCATTCTAAAAATGTCACCTGCACCGCCTCCGTTTGGAAAATGTCTGTACTCTTCGCGTGCAAGCACTCCAAGAGACGTGGTGATATATTTATTGATTTTAGCATCAACATTTATACGCATATCATATTGCTTGTAACCCGTAGCTGAATTCTTATAATATCCATCCTGATTGGTATAGCCAAGAGATGCTAAATATTTAATGTTTTCACTGCCACCACTAACCTGGAGATTTTGTTTTGTTTGGGGAGACCAGGTTTTTAGGACTGATTTATACCAATCGGTATTGGGGTAATGTAATGGATCAGATCCGTCTGCAAACTTTTTAATTTCTTCTTGGGTGTACACAGCCGGAACTACCCTTCCCTCTTGTGTAGTATAAGTACCGGTAGTTTGAAAAGCTTGAAAAGCCGCTTCCCATTCTGCTGCAGGCACATTATCATATATTGTCAATTCATTTCTGATGGTGGCATATTCAGGCGCTGTAGCCATTTGAGGTGTACGAGTAGGCTGCTCCCAACCATAATTGAAATCATAAGAAACAGACGGTTTACCACTTTTACCTCGTTTGGTAGTAATTAATATTACACCATTACCTGCTCTGGATCCATATATTGCAGCTGCCGCATCTTTCAATATAGATACACTTTCAATATCCTGGGGATTAAGCCGCTGTAAACCTCCGGCACGGTTTGGTACGCCATCAATAACAATTAATGCATCACTGTTTCCATAAGAGTTAACACCACGAATATGAATGGCAGAACCATCATATCCGGGCTCACCACTTGATTGAACAGCAGTAACTCCCGGCAAGCGGCCTGCAAGCGAGTTAGAAAGATTGGCGGTTGGCGATTTTGCCAATTCCGAACCCCTTACCTGTGCTACGGAGCCTGTAACAGTAAGTTTCTTTTGCGTACCGTAACCGACAACCACAACATCACTGAGTTGCGTTGCTGCAGACACAAGATTTATATTCAGATTCGTATTTTGGCCTACAGTAATTTCCTGGCTTTGGTAACCGATATAGGAAATTACCAGTACAGAAGTTGAAGACGGAACATTGATAGAAAACGCTCCACTTGCATCTGTTGTTACACCCTTTGTCGTTCCTTTTATTACGACACTAACATTGCTTAAAGGTGATCCTTTGTCGTCTGTAACGGTTCCTTTGACATCCATTCCTGTTTGGGCAAAAACTGTTTGCACTAACAAAAGGAAGACGAATGTTAAAGAAAATAATTTTTGAATAGGGATTTGCACTTTCTTAAGAAGGTGCGGTTTCTTGCTCTCTCTCATAAATGGTGATTAGATTTGGTGAATCAAAAAATTGGATTGTTTACTTCAGTGAAAAGAAAGTATTAAGGAGGTTCGGTGTAATAGCAACCCAAGTGTTTTGTACATAAGCAGTTCATGATGGCAATCAGTTATCCCATAAAAATAAATATTTTTTTAACAATTCAAAAAATAATTGTCACTTCTACAATAATTTGATTTTAGATATTTCATTGCCTATATGGATTGTTTTCAATCTTTTGCTTATAGTATTCATTTATTATCTAATCACAGCCTTAATAGTCCGCATAAAAAAAGCAGGTTTTTACGCCTGCTTTTTATCTCATTTTAAACTTAAACTACATTTTAATAGAAAGTAGATCTGTAATCTTTGATCGTGGCTGATTTGCGAAGCGCTTCAATAGTTGAATTTGCAGCCTGCCTGATTATATCTGTCTTAAGTGTTTGCTGCAAAGTTTCAGGACTTGTGCCAAGAGATGACTTTGCTGAAACGCCTTCTCCTTTTATTACAAAAACACCGCTTGCTCCTGCAATAGGGCTACTTACTTTGTTTTGAATTTCTTTATTAAAAGAGGCACCTATTGCTTTGGGTTCAGATCCTATGTTTGGAAAGAATGGTGTTTCGAAAGATAAGCTATCTGCCTGCTGCACAGTTGTGCCTGAGCTTTGTGCCATTGCTTCCAGTGTGTTTCCTTTCAGTTTTGTATCAATAATTATTTTTGCTTTCTTCTCATTTCTAATCCTGCTTTCTACCAATGGCCTTGCTGCTTGTGCATTAGGTAAGCCCGCTTTTGTATCTGAAGTTATCATTGCAACAATATATTGATTGTTTATTTCCATGGGTTCAGAAACATCGCCAACTTTATTTTTATATACCCATCTTATTAACTCACGGCTATCCATCAAGGGGCCAACAGAAAAATCATTTTCTTTTATTTCAGGAGAAGGGATAGGCGTAAGACCTGATTTTTTAGCATTTTCATCAAACTGCGCCTTGTTCCTGCTGTTGGCGGCAAATTGATTTGCGGCAGATTGTGCTGCATTAATAGTTTCGGCACTTGCTTCAATAGGCTGTGAGAAATAAGCGATCTTATAACCCATTGAAGAACCTTTCTGTCCTAATATTTCTACGTAATGCAATCCATATTCTGTATTAACAACTTTTGTTTCTCCCACTTTTCCAGTGAAAGCATAATCATTAAAAGACGGAACCATTCTGCCGCTGGAGAAGTAATCAATAACGCCACCATTATTCTTGCTTCCCTGGTCATCAGAAAATTTGGCTGTAACGGAATCCCATGATTTACCGGTTTTCAGTTCTGCAATAGCGCTGTCTAGAATATGTTGTGCTGTGCTGTCGCCTCTCACTCTTACACTTGAACCATCCTGTTGTTGCTGATGGGTCATTACTAAAATATGACGTACTTTAACTGAATCCGGAATTTGTCTTTTATCCAACATTTTTGCAAGTACATAAGAATTGTTATCCAGATAAGGACCAAACACAGAACCTACCGGAGTTTGCAAAATAGAATCTTTGTTTGCTTGTCTTATATCCTTCGCATTTAAATAACTATCATAAAAAGGCATTTCGGAACTATGCGAAACGAGAAAAGATTTTGCATCTGTTGCATTGATAAAATCTTGTTTTACTGCGGCCATTTTTTCATATACTGCTGCAGAATCTTCTTTAGTTGGTTTTTCAGCAAAAGCTACATAAGTAATTGTACGTGTTTCATCATCTGTTTTATACAGTTTCTGATGTTGCTTTAAATAAGCATTTATCTCTGCATCTGTTACATTAACAGAACTATCGCTGATAGTATTATAAGGTACATATACATAAGAAACCTTTGCAATGGAATTATTATCGGCATTTACTTTTTCAGCCATCCACTTTGGAATATAAACAGCACCTGCTAGCAATTGCTGATACTTTTGATATAAAGACTGATCAATTGTAGGCTGTATATAATTGCTATAAATTTCCTGCACTCTCGGATCATTTGGTGTTTTCTTCATTTGCGCAAACTGCTCCCTTGCTGCTTCAGCATTATAAATTCCTGTTTGCGGATCGGTGAATGCCTGTTGCAACCATTGCGGTGGATTTTCTCCAAACAATACGTCTGATAATTCTTTCGCGCTAAAGCTCAATCCTAATTTATTAATAACCTGTTCCAGCAAGGTTTGATCAACCACATAATTCCACACTTCTGTATTTAACTGACCCCTGGTCATTGGTTGATTTCTTTGTTTGCTTATCTGGTCGTAATAATCAATCTTAGATTCAAATTCCGTTCTTGATATCTTATCACCATTTACTGAACCTACAGTTGTTGTATTGCTGAAAATGTTGCCTCTTCTAAAAGAGGAATCTTGTAAGATAAAGGCAATCAATGCCAGGGCGATTATACCAAACACGATCCACGCACCTTTGTCACGAATGCTTTGATTAACTGACATATTAATTTATATAGTTTAAAATGAGGATGGCAAAAATAGGGGAATAAACCTTTTGAACAAATTGTGAATAACTTATAAAACCATTAATCAGCAATGCTTTTATACCTGGATGAAAGTAATTACTCTATTCTATTTACCACTTATACTCTTTTTGAGTATTTATCGAAATTCTTTTTTGTGAAACATGAATTAACATACTGCTGTTAACAATTCTCTTTTTGCGTTAATAAAGCAACCTTTTGTGAAATTTTATGAGGAAAGAAATAGAATAAATAGGCTGAATTGGGGCAACTTCTTCCTGTTCAATAAAAATTCACACTAATTACACCCCGTTAATTAACAGTGGATTTCCTGTTAACAAGGCAATGGTGATAAATGCGCTTCTCGTAATCCACTCATGTTTAAAACCTTCTTCTTTTCTTTACGCCACTTGATTTGATAATGTTAATGTTTTGTGGAAACCTGTTGATAGCAGCAGGGTAGTTAACTTTGCACTCTGGGGATAAATAAGTTATCCTGATATACACAGCCATAGTAGTAATAAGGCTTTATATAAAAAATATATTATTAAATAATTATTACAGTAATTATGAACATTTCAGAAGCAAATGCTGAAATAAATAAAATTGGTTATCTCGATATTAATGTTGATCCGTCACTTGATCTTTTTTCTGAAATTGAAAGATTGAAAAAAGAAAAGAATGCAGTTCTGCTGGCGCATTATTACCAGGAACCGGATATACAGGATGTTGCTGATTATATTGGTGATAGTCTTGGCTTAGCACAAGCTGCTGCAAAAACAAATGCGGATATGATTCTTTTTGCCGGTGTTCATTTTATGGCTGAAACAGCAAAGATTCTTAATCCTAATAAGAAAGTTGTTCTTCCAGATCTTAGGGCAGGGTGTTCACTCGCTGACAGTGCTCCTGCGCCTTTGTTTAAAAAGTTCAAAGAGAAATATCCTGAGCATATCGTTATCTCTTATATCAATTGTTCTGCAGAAATAAAAGCACTGAGTGATATTATTTGTACAAGCAGCAATGCAAAAGCAATTATTGACAGTCTACCAGAAGAACAGCCAATTATTTTTGCGCCTGATAAAAATCTTGGTGCTTATCTGAATAAAGAAACAGGCCGCCACATGGTGTTATGGAATGGTGCCTGTATGGTGCATGAAATATTTAGTCTTGAGAAAATAACCAAACTAAAAATTCGTCATCCAGAAGCGAAATTTATTGCGCATCCTGAATGTGAAGAAGCAGTGTTAGAAATTGCGGATTTTGTTGGCAGTACAACACAGCTTTTAAAGTATGCTGTTAAAGATGCGGCTGATGAATTTATCGTAGCAACAGAAACAGGTATTCTGCATCAAATGCAAAAAGATGCGCCACATAAAAAATTTATTCCTGCGCCTCCAAATAATGGTTGTGCCTGCAACGATTGTCCGTATATGAAATTGAACACGCTGGAAAAAGTGTATTTGTGTATGGAGTATGAAAGGCCTGAGATAACAATGGATGAAGATTTACGTGTTGCGGCGCTAAAACCTATTCAGCGCATGCTGGACATAAGCAAAGCAGCCGGATTGATCGGTTAATTTTTTTATTGCAAGCTGTATTTCTACTATTTGGCTTTTGTTGTGTCACTCACTTGTGCGCCTTTTTTAGCTTCAGCAGAATACATTCCTGGTTAAGAATAGTGTTTGTACTTTAGTGCCAAACAAAGTGCATGATTTTTTTTTACCAAAACATCACTGCAAGAAAGTGGATAATTAATCTGTATTACTTATTTTTTATTACTGGTTTTTCTATCGTCTTTTCAGCTTGTTCTATTCAATCTAAAATAAGCAAGCAGGCAAATAATTTGCTTATTAAAAACCCTGACTTATTATCAGCTAATGTTGGCATTTGTATCTATGATCCGCAAAAAAATAAATACCTCTACCAGCATAACAGTAAAAAATATTTTGTTCCCGCAAGCAATACAAAGATCATGACATGTTATGCAGCAATGAGATATCTAGGCGATAGTCTTGTTGGCGCAAGGGTTGCAACAAAAGGGAATGATATTATTCTATTACCAACTGGTGATCCAACTTTGCTGCATCCTGATTTTGCAGAAAGTCCTGTTATTAATTATCTCCGTTCTATTGATCATTCAAAAAATATTATTCTCAATGATAATAATTTCCAGGATGAAATTTATGGTGAAGGATGGTCGTGGGATGATTATATGGAAGATTATATGCAGGAAAGAAGTGCTTTACCTATTTATGCAAACATGGTAACTTTCAGCGGAACAAAAGCACATTATAATGTTTATCCTGCTGTAAAAGCGCATATAGAAACAGATTCGACTTTTCCTGCAGATGCATATCTTGGTAAAGTAACAAGAGCGCTTGGAACGAATAATTATCGTCTAATTTTCAATACCAAAAAAGATACTTCGCTTTCTATTCCTTTCTCAACTGCAAACGGAGAAAGTAATGCTGCATTGTTAGCAGATGTTTTAAAATCAAAAGTTACAAGAGTTCATATATTGCCTGCAGAAACTACACTTCAATACACTGTTATAAAATCGCAGCCAACAGATACACTTTTAAAAATAATGATGCATCGCAGTGATAATTTTTTTGCTGAACAAACATTGTTTATGGTAAGCAATGAAAAATTAGGTGTGATGAATGATGCAATGATTATACAAACATTATTAGAAACAGATTATAAAGATATTCCGCAAAAACCACGATGGGTTGATGGAAGCGGTTTAAGCAGGTTCAATTTATTCACGCCACAGGATTTTGTTTATGTATTGAATAAGATAAAAAATGAATTTAGCTGGCAAAGAATCACAACAATTTTCGCTACAAGTGGATCAGGAACTATGAGTAATTATGATCCTGCAACCAAAGATCGCATCTATGCAAAAACCGGAACGTTGAGTAATAACGCAGCATTAAGCGGATATGTTATCACGAATAAAGGAAGAACATTAATATTTTCCTGTTTAGTTGGTAATCATACAACCAGTGCTTCAGAAATAAGAAAAAACATCGTGAAAATTCTGCGTAATTTAATAGAGAAATATTAGCACCTTGACAGCATCAGCATTTGAAGAGATAGCTCACAGCTCAGTCAATTAATCCTCTTTTGATGGCTTCTTTAACCAATCCCGCTGTATTTTTTACATCAAGTTTTTGATTGATATTTAACCGGTGTGTTTCTACTGTTCTAAGACTGATAAAAAGTTTGTCAGCAATTTCCTGGTTGGAGAAACCTTCTGCAATAAGTTTTAAAATTTCCTTTTCACGTTTGGTAAGAGGTACATCAAAGATAGAACGGCGTTGTCCTGTTATGCTTTCCTGTAGTAATATTTTCTTAATTACTTCATCCATATATTCATCCCCTTCCATTACTGTTTCTATAGCTTTTACAATTGTTGTCTTATCGCTATTTTTTAGTAGATAACCTTTTGCTCCTGAACGGAAAATCTGCTTTACATAGGCTGTATCATCAAAACTGCTGAAAGCAATAATTTTTATTGTTGGCTGAATTTTTAAAACCTGTTTACATAAATCAATTCCATTTATTTCAGGCATTTGAATATCCATCAATAAAACATCGATAGAATTGTTTTGGAAATATTTCAATAGCTGTGAACCGTTTTGTGTGCAGAATTCAATTTGCAAATGCGGAAATGCGGAAAGCATCGCCTGTAATCCGTCTATAACTACGGCATGATCATCTATTATAGCTAAATTGATTTTATTCATATTTCCGTTTTATTTCAAACAAACTTTAAAACTTCAAATCTAACTAAGTAGCCAATTTTTTTGTTGATTATTGTTTAGATCTTGCGCAAAACTATCCGCGGCTAAAACATGAATAATTTGTACAAACACTGAAATTAAAATACCAGTAGTAATACGTAGAGAAGCAGGTTCGTCAAATCAATTTTCATCGGCAATAATAGATAAGTAGTTCTACGTAATTGGGTAAACCGTAAGTAATCCTGATAAATAAAATGTCTCAGGCATTGAGCTTTGCATCATCAAAAAAAATAAAAAACAAAAACTAAAATGAAATTCAAAAATGTTTTGGGCATAGCGCTCAGTGCAATGATGTTTATTACTTCATGTAAGAAAGATTCCGGTCCCGGTGAAGTTGTAACGCCGGGCACAGGTGCAAAAAAAGTATCTGCAAAAGTAGATGGTGCAGCTTTCAAGGCGACATCTACTGCAGCGTTGGTAGGAGGAACACCTGTATCATTTACTATAACTGCTACAGATGGTAACGAGCGAACCATTATTATAGCTGCACCTGCTAAACAGGGAACTTTTAGCAGCACAACCAATAGCGAAACAGCAGGCACGTGGATTGATCAGAATGGTGGTTTATTTATGTCAACATTCGGTTCTTCAACCGCTACTGTAACGGTTACAAAATTTGATGCAGCAGCTAAAAAAATCTCGGGAACATTCTCCTTTACAGCAGATGCTGTAGGGACTTCAGGAGCTGAAGGAAGCAAGACCGTAACTGAAGGAACATTCACCGATGTGCCATATATTCAATAATAGTTTCAAACATTCGTGTAATTTCAAAAGGCTATCTTAACAGGTGGCCTTTTTTGTGTATTTAGTCATTAAGAACGCGAAAAGGATATTAAGTAAATTCTCCACAATCGAGGAACAGTTGTAATGGTAGTTTGAGTAAGACAAATGCAGTTCTTACCTTCGCTTTATGCAAGATTATCTGAGCGGATTGAACGAACCTCAACGTGAAGCAGTTACACATATCAACGGCCCTTTAATGATCGTTGCAGGCGCTGGCAGCGGTAAAACAAAAGTTCTTACAACACGTATTGCTCATCTCATGGCAAATGGTGTTGATTCATTCAATATACTGGCATTAACCTTTACCAATAAAGCGGCAGCCGAGATGAAGGAACGTATTGAAAAGATTCTCGGTAATACAGAAGCAAGGAATTTGTACGTTGGTACTTTTCATAGCGTATTTGCAAGAATACTACGGGCAGAAGCCCATAGAATTGGTTATCCTAACAACTTTACCATTTATGATACAGATGACAGCAGAAGCGTTCTAAAAACCGTTATCAACGAGCTGAGCCTGGATGATAAGCAGTATAAGCCAAGTGTTGTTCATAACCGCATCTCTTCAGCAAAAAATGCTTTGGTCGGTCCGGCTGAATATGCGACCGATTATTATATACAACAGGAAGATATGCGGGCAAACCGTCCTGCAATTGCTCAGATATATGCTGCTTACAGTGCACGTTGTTTCAAGAACGGTGCTATGGATTTTGATGATCTTTTATTGAAGATGTATGAGCTGCTTAATACTTTTCCGGAAGTGTTGCACAAGTATCAGCATAAATTTAAATACATCTTGATTGATGAGTACCAGGATACAAATCCGGTTCAATATCAAATAACAAAATTGCTTGCTGCGGTTCATGAAAATATTTGTGTTGTAGGTGATGATGCACAAAGTATTTACAGTTTTCGTGGTGCAACAATCGAAAATATATTGCAGTTTCAGAAGGATTATGATGATGTGAAAGTGGTAAAACTGGAACAAAATTATAGAAGCAGTCAAAGCATTTTAAATGTTGCAAACGAGGTAATAAAAAACAACAAAGGGCAGATTCCAAAAGTGTTATGGACAGAGAATAAGGAAGGTGAAAAAATAAAACTTGTCCGCACCATGACCGATAATGATGAAGGTAAATATGTAGCGGATACTGTCCAGGAACAAAAGTTGCGCAATCATTATCGCAATAGCGATTTTGCTATTTTATACAGAACGAATGCGCAAAGCCGTGCCTTTGAAGAAAGTCTTCGAAGAATGGGTATTGCTTATCGGATTTATGGCGGTTTAAGCTTCTATCAACGAAAGGAAATTAAAGATCTGATAGCTTATTTACGAGTGATTGTAAACACAAGAGATGAAGAAGCATTGAAACGTATTATTAATTATCCCGTTCGTGGTATTGGTAAAACAACCGTTGAAAAAGCGGTGATAATTGCTAATGAGCAAAAGATAACTTTTTGGGAGGTTTTATCAAGAGCTGCAGAGTTTGGATTCAGGGCAGGAACGCTGGAAGTGATCAATAATTTCGTAACAATGATCCGCTATTTTCAGAGTTTATTATGTGATAAAAATGCTTATGATGTAGCAGTTCAGGTGGGCAAACACACCAATCTTATAAAGGAATTATTCAATGATAAAACCACAGAAGGTTTGGCAAGATATGAGAACATTCAGGAGTTGCTTAACTCAATAAAAGAATGGACAGAAAGCCCAAGTAATGAAGAAGGAGAGTTAGGCGATAAAAGTCTTGGTGCATACTTGCAACAGATTACTTTATTAACGGACGCAGATGATGACAAAGAAGACAATGATGTTCTTAAAATGATGACCATTCATGCTGCGAAAGGATTGGAATTTAAATGTGTTTTTGTAGCCGGTGTTGAAGAAACACTTTTTCCCAATGCAATGAGCATTAATACACGTGAAGAACTGGAAGAAGAACGTCGGTTATTTTATGTAGCTGTAACAAGGGCAAAAGAACGGTTATGGTTAACGTATGCTAATGCACGATATCGTTTTGGAAATCTTGTACAGAATGAGCCAAGTCGTTTTTTGGAAGAAATGCCTGAACAATATTTAGACAGAGGTTTTGCAGGTGGTGGAACAAGAAACCAAAGCAGTAATATGGGGAGTGCTTTTGCAAAAATGCACCGGGGGTTTGGCGAAGCTGATTTAGCAGAGAGAAGGTATGGCCCACCTCCTTCAAAAAAACAGGAGAATAAGCCTTCTTATATGCCGGTTCAAAATAATACGCCTAAAGTTGTTGAACATAAGCCAAGTGCTGACTTTGCACCGAGCGATACAAGCAACTTACAGGTTGGACTAACTGTGGAACACCAGAAATTTGGTTTTGGTGAAGTGATAAAAATGGAAGGAAGTGCGCATAATCCTATCGCCACTGTAAAATTTGTACACAATGGTGAGAAGAAGATCATGCTGAATTATGCAAAGCTGCGGATAGTGGAAAAATAACTGATGAACTATTCTGATTTTTCCTCGCCTTTCTCACCTAAATCAACAATGTCACCGCTTTTAAATAAAATTGATTGAAGCGTAATTCTCCATTTTGGCATTTTGCGAAGCAGGAATTCAAGATCCATTCCAAAATGTTTAAATTCTTCGTGCTGTGCATCTTCCATAATGGCTTTGGCCACTTTGTCTTTTTCAACAGCAATGCGTTGCTGATACCAATTAATAGCCTCTGTTTCTTCTGTTAAGGAAGCAAGCATTCTCGCAATGGTTCGTGTTTCATCGGAAAGCTCTTCCGGTGGTTCATGGTATTGATCAAAACCCATGGCATTTATATTTATTGAATGCTAATTGTCGCTTCAATTTTTGAACCAAGAATTTTTATGCACAAAAAAATTCCAATAATTGACCAATACAAGTTTTGGGATGGAGGATTTTCTTCTCAGTATGAAATAATAAAAAAAGAAGATGTATATTTTATTGTTCATCAGGAAGTAATGGTATTCCTTTTCGCTTCAAATCTAAGTAAAGTTTATAACAACTCTCAATATAGTAGCCTAATTCAAGATCATTCATTTGTTGCAAAACTTCATACGAAGGACGATAATAAATCATAAACGTATCGAGTTCCGGACTTTCTAAATGAGTTAGTTGTCTTACAAAACGCTTACTAAAACGATGATCAATGTATTTATCCTGTTCCTGCTGTATTAATCTATTTTGAAAAGATAAAAGTCTTCGGTTGCGTTTGAAACGGAACATATTGATAAGTTCATCCAGATCCAAGGCCGCCGTTACGCTTCCAGGAACATAAGACGAAGGTGGATTTTGACTTATGCGTAAACCAGGTTTTTTAAAGTTAAAAATCTTCGCATAATCTTCCCGGTTTTGAATGGAATCGAGCCGGTAATTCCTGTTCTGCACTTTTATATTAGGTAACCAGGCAACATCAATATGCAAACCAATCTCAAAATTTGAACGATTGCTGATTGTGTCAACCGGGTATTTCATTGTGTTTTTGCCCATGTATGAAAACCATACAGAATCTTTTTCATCTACAGCAATTTGGTATTTGCCTGTAGAATCTGTTATTGTTGCATTGCCACAACTGCAAAAAACAGAAACAGCATCTAAAGGATGTTGGTTATAAAAATCGTAAACTGTCCCGTGCAAGGTAAATTGTTGCGCTTTTGCATCATTACTGGCAAAGTATAAAACGATCAAAACAAAAACAGGTAGAAACTTTACATTCAATACTAAATATTTACAGGCAATAATATTACAATCACTTAGCTGAACAGAAGGCCTTTATTTTTTGTTTTAACCTGATTTTACAGAATCATGGTTTTAAGGAGGTGAGTATTAGACGAGCACGATAATCTATAAAAATTATCTTCCCATATATACCATTAAGATTTGAACATCACTTGGATTAACTCCGCTTATACGGCTTGCTTGGCCAAGTGTTCTTGGTTTTATGCGCTTGAATTTTTGCAAAGCTTCATTGCTTAAGGCAGCAACACGATCGTAATCAAATTGTTCTGGAATAAGAAGATTCTCCATCTGACTCATTTTCTGAATTAGTTCTTGTTCTTTCTCAATATATCGCTCATATTTTATCTGGATCTCTGCCTGTTCGATGATTTCTTTATCATGCGTTCCAAGAACTGACTTTAAACGAGGAACAGCATTTAAAATAGAAGCTAAGTAAATATTTGGACGTAATAATAGTTTATTTGCTTTTTGCTTTTCTACTATAGACGCTGAAGAGACCTGTTGCAGGAATGGATTGATTTCTTCAGGTTCTATTGAAAAACCCGCTAACACCTGCTTTATAGTTTCTACACCTTTTCTTTTTGCCAAAACTTTATTCATTCTATCCTGCGAAGCAAGTCCGAGCCGGTAGCTAATTTCTGTCAACCGCAAATCTGCATTATCCTGCCGGAGAAGTGTTCTGTATTCAGCTCTGCTGGTAAACATACGGTAAGGCTCATCAGTTCCTTTACTTATTAGATCATCTATCAAAACACCAATATATGCTTCGCTTCTTTTTAATATTAACGGTTCTGCATCTATTCCTTTCTGGTGTGCGTTTATACCTGCCATCAATCCCTGGCAAGCTGCTTCTTCATAACCCGTTGTGCCATTAATCTGACCTGCGAAGAACAGGTTTTGAACCAGTTTTGTCTCAAGGGAATAAGTAAGCTGTGTAGGTGGAAAATAATCATATTCGATAGCATAACCAGGTCTGAAAACACGAACATTCTCGAAACCTGGGATTTTTTTAAGCGCTTGGTACTGCACTTCATCTGGTAAGGAAGTTGAAAACCCGTTTACATAAATTTCGACGGTATTAAAACCTTCCGGCTCTACAAATATTTGATGCCGGTCTCTTTCTGCAAAGCGGTTTATTTTATCTTCAATACTTGGGCAATAACGAGGACCAATACCTTCTATCCTACCGGTGAACATTGGGCTTCTATCAAAACCGGTTTTTAGGATCTCGTGAACAGTTGAGTTTGTATAAGTAATATGGCAGCTTCGTTGATCTTCAGGTTTGATTTTCTTTGAATTTGTGAAAGAAAAACCGGTAATATCCTCATCGCCCCTTTGTTCCTCCATGAGGGAATAATCAAGACTTCTGCCGTCAACTCGTGGTGGGGTTCCTGTTTTTAACCGGTCACTTTCAAAACCATATTCTATCAGCTGTTCTGTAATGCCAATTGCAGCTTTTTCAGCTACTCTTCCGCCACCGAACTTCTTTTCACCAATATGAATAATACCATTTAAAAAGGTTCCGCTTGTTACAATAACCGCTTTTGAATAGATAGAATGACCTAAACCTGTAACTACACCACAAGCTTTCCCTTTTACTATTATAATTGATTTGACCATATCCTGGTAAAAATCAACATTATTCGTTTGCTCCAGCATCTGCCGCCATTTAGCTGAAAAAAGCATTCTATCATTCTGTGCTCGTGGACTCCACATCGCCGGTCCTTTGCTCCGGTTCAACATTCTGAATTGAATTGTGCTTTCATCTGAAACAACACCACTATAACCACCAAGAGCATCAATTTCCCGAACTATCTGACCCTTTGCAATGCCGCCCATTGCAGGATTACAGCTCATTTGGGCTATTGTTTGCATATTCATTGTTACCAACAACACTTTACTACCCATATTAGCAGCAGCAGCAGCAGCTTCGCATCCCGCATGGCCTGCGCCAACAACTATTATATCATAATTTGGAAACATTCCTGAAAAATTAGTTTGCAAAGATAGAATGATGGAGGTTTGTGATCCTTTTCTTTTTGTTCCACGTGAAACTTTAACCAATAGAAAAGGATTAATTTGTTTCACGTGGAACAGAAGAGAGAAAAGAGATGATAAAAGCTTCCTCTTTCTTGCGCATTGTCTTTATGTCTTTCTGTGATTTGTCTTTATATCCGCAAAGATGAAGTGCACCATGGCCTATAACCCGAACACTCTCCTTTCTAAAAGATGAAGAATGTGTGAGAGCGTTTTCTTTAACACGGTCGACACTTATATAAATTTCGCCTTTTATACTTTTTGAATCACTTAAATCAAAACTGATAATATCGGTATAATAGTCGTGCTGCAAAAACTCTTTATTTATCTGTAAAAGATATTCATCAGAACAAAAAATATAATCAAGGCGCTCAAGCAGCTTGCCTTCTTCTTTAAATAATCTGATCAAACAATCTTTTATAATGCGTTTATGTGGAATAGTTAGCTTTCTATCAGCATAGTGAAAGAATACTTTTTCTGCCATCTGCAAATTTACACTTCCCGTTATCGTAAAATCAAGTAATATTCATCTGCTAATTTTGTGAAATGAAACGATTATCAGAAATAGGAATTGGTAAACTGGTTGAGATAATATCTTTTGAAAGTGATGACATCTTTATAAAACTAATGGAAATGGGCTGTGTTCCGGGTGAAAGAGTGCGAGTGGAACAAATCGCTCCTTTAGGGGATCCAATATCTATTTCTGTTGCCGGATATAATCTTAGCCTGAGGCTGAACGAAGCAGACCGTATTTTTGTGGAAGAAGTAGTTTAAGCATGAAGATCGGTTTATATTTTGGCTCCTTTAATCCTGTTCATGTTGGCCATTTGATTATAGCCAGCCATATTGCTGATAATACAGATATTCAACAGGTTTGGTTTATCGTTTCTCCGCAAAACCCTCTTAAAAAAAGCATTAGTCTGCTGAATGCTTATCATCGTCTTCATCTTGTTCAATTGGCTATAGAAGATGATATACGATTAAAAGCGTCGAATGTTGAATTTAACCTACCAAAACCCTCCTATACAATAGACACACTTGCTTACTTAAAGGAGAAATACCCTCAGCATGAATTTTTTGTGATACTGGGCTCTGATAGTTTTTCTAACCTTCAAAAATGGAAGAATTATGAACAATTGATTTCAGAAAATACACTTATAGTTTATCCTCGTCCCGGATTTACCGTTTCTGAAAAGATAAATACAAATACAATAGTTGTGGAAGCTCCTTTTTTAGAAATTTCTTCAACTATGATAAGAGAAATTATAAAAGCTAAAAAATCTATCCGCTATCTTGTTCCTGAAAAAGTGCGGGAAGAAATAGAAGAAAATAATTATTACAAAGGTTAAAAAACCCAGCCGCACAATAAACAGAGCAAAACAATAATCGGTGCAGGAAGTTTAGTGAAAGATAGAATAACGAAAGTTCCTGCCACAACAACAATATTTAGAAAAGGGGTAAGTGAACCTTCAATAATATCAACATTAATATCTTTTAAAAGAAAGAAGAAAGAGCCGATCATTATACCTACAATTGCAGCATTTATTCCTTCCAGTGAACGATAAATAACTGCGTATTTTTTTAGCTTACTCCACACCGGGAAGAAGAAAAGTACAAGCAAAAGGCTAGGCAGGAACAATCCAATAGTTCCAATAACACATCCCAATAACTGGAAAAAAATTCCCTTTTCCTGTAATAACATTCCGCCAACAAAAGCACCAATTGAAAATACAGGTCCTGGAATAGCTCTTACTATTCCCGATCCTGTTAAGAATTCAGCTTTTCCCATTCTTAAAGCATTAGGATTTTTAATCTGCGCTCTTGGGGTTGTAGGACGAACAACATACTGTTCGTACATCATGGGTATTAAAACATCTCCTCCACCAAACACCAGGCTGCCAAAACGATAAAAGTTTTCGAATAAGTTATATGGAGCGCGATTTTTCCATTCTTGTTTTCTTGCTATTTCACTTATTGCACCAGCCAAGCCGAATAAAACAAAAAATAGTATAATATTACCCCAGTTAATCCTTCTGGGTGGAACGCCTTCCTGCGGAATTCTTTTTTTGCTGAAGTTGGTGGCTATTCCTCCAGCCACAATAACTGCCGGAAATATCCACGGTGTTTTAAACAAAAAATAAGTCGCTAATGCTGCCACTGTCATAATTACCCTTGTAATAGTATTGTTGATGCTGATACGGGATAATCGAAAAGCTGAAAACGCAATAAAACCTACTGCCATTGGTTGAATAAAGCGAAAGAGTTTAACATCAAGATCTTTTGCCGCGAAGAAATTGAGTAAAAAGGAAAGGCAACTCATTAAGATGCAGGCCGGTAATATCCAAACTAATAAAGTTAGAATAGCTAAGGGAATACCGCCGCGTTTATAACCAATAAGCGTAATTGTTTGAGTAGAAGAAGCTCCAGGTAACATTTGACAGAAAGCATTGTATTCAAGCAATTCCTTTTCAGTAATATCATGCCTGCGTTGAACAAATGTTTTTAGCATCATTCCCATGTGTCCCTGTGGACCTCCAAAAGCTGTAACACTATAAAAAAACACTGCTTTGAGAAAAGGGATATGCCGGATTAAAATCATTAAATATTAAAAATTATAAATTTATAATTGCTTAATTATCAATTTTTTAGACCTATTTCTTTCAATCTTTCGTCCAAATACTCACCTGCCGTTGTATCAGGATATGCCTTTTGATTTTCGCTAGTGATACAATTTGAAAGGCAAGCTAAACTCATTTCACTTCTTGGATGAAAGAAGAAAGGAATAGAAAAACGGCTCGTATGCCATAACTCTCTAGGCGGATTAACCACTCTATGGGTAGTGCTTTTTAATTTGTTATTGGTAAGCCGTTGCAGCATATCACCTACGTTTACAACAATTTGTTCAGGTTCGGAAGTAACGTTTACCCATTCACCCTTTTTTGTAAGAATTTGTAATCCGTCAGCAGAAGCACCAACCAAAAGAGTTATCAGATTAATATCTTCATGTTGTTCAGCTCGTATTGCGCTTTTAGGTTCTGTTGTAATGGGCGGATAGTGAATATTTCTCAAGATCGAGTTTCCGTTTTTTACAAAGGGTTCAAAATAATTTTCATCCAAACCTAGATATAGAGCTATTGCCTGAAGCAGTTTTTTACCACTTTCCTCAAAATAACGATAAGAGGATAACAAAGTCGGATTAAATCGTGGTATCTCTTCTACCTGCACGTTTGGCGGATATTCTTCTTTTACAGGATCGTCGTCTTCCACCACTTGCCCGTACTGAAAAAATTCTTTCAAATCCGGAGCAGAACTGCCTTTGGCATGTTCACGTCCAAAGCTGGTGTAACCTCTTTGTCCTGCAAGACCAGGAATTTCATACTTTAACTTCTTTTCAAGAGGTAATGAAAAGAACTGCTGCACATCTTCATATAAGTCATTTACTAAAGACTGAGGAATGCCATGATTTTTAACTGCAACAAAACCTACTTCTTCAAAAGCTTTACCTAAGTTTTGTACAAATTCCTTTTTCTTTTCCGGGTGAGCATTAGTGAAGTTTGAAAGATCAACAACGGGAATAGTCATTGTCAAAAAATTTTACTGCAACGGCAAAATACAAAAGGTTACCACAACGCGCTTCAATAAAAAGGTTTTTATCAATATTTTCTGGAAAAAAGAAAAAGCCTGCAAAACAGGCTTTAGGAAAATAATCAGCAGAAAAGATTAATCAATATTAACTCTGACAGCTTGTATAAACTCATCATTGTTGAAGATGTTTACAACATACCTTCCATTTTTCAGATCACTGATATTTAGTGATAATTGATTAACGCCTTCCTCTACTTTTTCTTTGATCGTTTTAGCAATTCTACCCTGTATATCGAGAATTTTTACGATCAGCAAACCTGAACATTTTGCTGCAACATCCAGGTAGTTTACAACTTTGTCTGATTCCTGTTGGGCTGTCATATCTTTAAGTTTAGGATGCTTTTTTTGGAAGCAAGCAACAATATTTAAAGCCAAATTATATGCCAGTTGTTTTAACAGGGAATCATATAAAAAAGAGATAATGCTTTTCTGCCTTATTCGTTTAGCATTTCTTCCTTGTAAATAGGGTATTCTTTTTAGCACAGTTTTGGTAAGTTATTATTGAGATATTTTTTCTACAAAAATTGTAAACCTATGAGTTCATCAAAAACAACTACCGATTTAAAAGTTATAAAGAAATGGGCAGAAGAAAGAGATGGTAAACCGTCAAGAGTAAAAGACACTGAAAATGGGAAAGGTGCCGGCGTTTTAAGAATTAATTTTCCAGGTTACAGCGGCGAAGATACTTTGGAAGAAATTTCGTGGGAAGAATGGTATGATACTTTTAAAGAAAAAAATCTTGCATTTCTTTACCAGGATGAAACAAGCGGTGGTAAAGAAAGCCGTTTTTTTAAATTGATCAGTAATGATAAATCATAGCGTATGCTTCCTGTACACTTGCCGTTGTTTTAGTAATTATTATTGTATTTATTATTCTTCATTTCAAAAAGAAGGACAAGGGAAATACGCCTAATACACCGAATCAATAATAACAATTGAGCTGAAAGGGAAGAGCTATCAAGCTTAAGCTGATGGCTCTTTTCGTTTACACTATTGAACAAGTAATTTTTCTGTTCTTATACCTTGATTACTTTGAAGTTTGAGAAGATAAACTCCTTTTGTAAGGTTGTTTACGGGAATACTTATCTCCTCTCCTTTGGTGCCCTTTGATTGCGTGGTTTGATAAACCGTTCTGCCCGCAATATCATACAAACTTATTTGAATATTATCCATATCGCTATACAAACGAACTGTCGCATAATCTTTTACCGGATTTGGATAAACGATCCAGCTCGCAGCACCTTTATCATTTCTTATTATTTCAATTTCTGAATAACGATAAGTGCTATCCTGATCAACCTGTTTTAAACGATAATAATTGGTATCAGGAAAAGGAATATAATCGGTAAATAAATATTGTTTTTTTCCTGCATCTACAAAACCTATCTCTGTAAAATTGATGCCATCTGTACTTCTTTCAATCGCATAAGAAACAACGTTTGTTTCATTCGATGTTGACCATTTGAGATCAACAGCAGTATTATTTTTATTTGCATTGAACGAAAGGAAATGAAGCGGAAGTGCCGTTGATATAGAGATATCTTTATTCGAAATATCAAAGAATATATTATTAACCGCACTTATTCTTATTCTTGCAGCAGATGTAGAAAGCTCAGGAACCTGCACAAATTCTTCACCATCATTAGCCGTGTTTGCAGCAAGCATAACAGGAAAAGTTTTTCCTCCATCAACTGATAATTCAATATTTACAGAATGGCAATTAACGATATCATTATTGGTGTTTGCAACTTTCCAGGTAATTTTTTTAAAATCACCAGCGCCCCAAATATCCGTATTGTTAAGATTTGAAATAAGAAACGGACCGGAAGAGGAGTCAACAGTAACAACCATATCATCACTTCTATTATTGCCATCGCCTGGATGATTATCCCTTACGGTTAAACGGAAATTAAGTTCTCTTTGAACAGCAGGCAAAACTTCCCATTTATTGGATGTCTTTCCTGCTAAAATTGTTTCAAGTGACGGAAAAAATCTGGTGTTTGAAGTGGAATAACGAATCGAACGAAAAGCTGGTCCCATTGTATTATTGACAGAAGGAATGGTGCTTGATTTATTTCTTACATAATTATCAAACTGCTCCCAGCAATAAGTTAGAACATCATTTGCGTCTGTATCTGAACCATTCCCGGTTAATACAAAAGGTGTAGATTTTGGAATGGTATAATCTTTTCCTGCATCTGCAGAAGGCGGATGATTATCACTTAATTCAATTTCTGCACACTTTCCTCCTCCTGTTCCCAATTTTATGTTATCTGTTATTTGCTGAATGCTTATCGCATGAAAATAATCATCGCTGTGCGGTTGAATATCACTGTTCCCGGTTATGCCTGCATAGCCCATAATCGTTGAACCGCTGCCCGGTTCCATTTGCGAATCTGTTCCTTCATTCTGAAAAGTAAAGGTATGCGTAGCCCCAAACTGGTGACCCATTTCATGTGCCCAATAATCAACAACCAAAGGATCGCCTACAATATCTACATGAGCCGTATAGCCGCTGCCTTTTGCGCCTTTTTCACAAACACAGGCAATACAGCCTGCGTTTCCATCATTATCACCGGAAGTAGAAACCTTGCCAAGCAAATGACCAATATCATAATTGTCATTACCAATAACACTGTCTAAGTTTTGTTGAATTTGTTCATTCCATTTACTTTTTTGCGCGAATGGATCTTTATCAGGATCAAGATAAATAAGCGTGTCTTCTTTTGCGACAAGCTGCATTCTTATGCCAAAATCTCTTTCATAAATCGCATCTACTCTTGCAAGATTGGTAACAAGAACAGAAAGAACTTTTGCCTTTCTTTCTGCATCATCCGCTTCTGTGCCATCAAGTGCATCCTGCGAAAATTCTCCGTTTACTGCCAAGGCCAAACGATAAGTTCTCAGCTTATTATCATCTGCATTTTTACCTGATAAAAAGCCTTCTGTACCGGCTTGATTGGATGGTGTTTCAACCACTTTACATTGAAATGAATCAGTTTCTTTATCGGCATTAAAAACAATATATTTTTCATTGAGCTTATCAACCGGATTAATGTAGATGGTTTTCTGTTCGGCAGAAAGAATCATGGCATGAAAGCCATTGGGAGAAATATCAAATCGAATAGTTGATGAAGGGTCTTCAATTCCTTTTCCGAGATATGTTTTTATCTGCGGATATTTTAAAGCTAATTCAGGTTGCATTACAGAAGCTTCAACAATTCTGAAACTTTTTATAGTACCTTTTACATCCGGAACCTGTATAACTGAAGATGATTGTTGCACTTTTGTTACCCTTTCCGGCAACACATTTTTTAAATTGTTTCTAAAAGCTGTTTCATCAAGCTGAAAGGCTTTGACTGTACCTTGATTTACCTGTTTTAAAAACGATTGTTTACCATTGAGTATTTCTGATGTACTTATTTGCGTCCATCCGCCATTCCTTTGTGCTTTTGTGTTATTTTGAAAAAACAAGATCAAAAGCAGTGATAACACTAATCCTCTTTTCATGGATCAATACAAATAGATTATAAGAAAGAATTGGAAAAGTTCCTTATTCAAAAATGAATATACGCAGTTTTCCAACTGAAGTTCAATTTATAACTTTCTTTTGCTTATTAACTTCTTTCAACAGCTCGTAACCAGCGTTCGGGAATATCGTTATGAGAAGCGGTAACATAATCAAGATAACTACACGGAATATATTTTCCATCGGGTAATTGCATCCACCATCGACCGGTTTTCCTGCTTTGTAAAAAAATTGTTTCCATCTCTGCAAAAGCAATATGGTATTCTTTAAACTGGCTGTGATCCTCCGGCAACGATTCTTGTTTTCCTTTATACACGCCGTCAACAAAATACCATAACATGTGACTTATCTGCTTTGCCGTTAAATGATGTTCATCCATTTTTGAATGATAGCCATAAATACCGGTGCTTGATACATTTGCACTCATTCCTGCATATTGCATTAAAGTGCAAGCTTCTTCGCCTGTTAAACCGTTTGGTGTTAAACGATTGCAGGGTGCATGACTATGTTGAATGGCTGAAATATCAAAGCTGAAAATGCTTGAATTGCGAATAATAGGTTCCATCTCCTCTATATTCTCTTTCACTTTACCAACACGAAAACAATCAAAGCGAAGTTTATCAATCGTTTCGAGCATGGAAGGATGCACAAAATAACTTTGAAAACCAATGTGATTATAATGCCGGATATAATTTGGCGAAGAAGTAAGCAAAGGCATCATAAAAAAATCGGCCGGTATAACACTATCCATATCCATATCAATCCTTGCATCGCAACAGGTTAACTCAACAATTTGCTCCAATTGAGCGTATGCTTCATATTGAGCGGTAGTCATATCATGTGAACCACCAATTATCAGCACTTTTTTATTCATGCTTACCAGTTCTGATACAACTGTTTTCAATGCTGCATAGGTATCTTTCAATTCAGCGCCGGTTTTTATATTTCCTGCATCGGCTATTGTTACATCTTTATGCCAGTAGAAAAGATTATAAAATTCTGAACGAATAATGTCTGCGGAAGATTTGTTTTGCGTAAAAGCAGCGCCTGCACCACGGTTTTCATTACATCCAATTAACACTACGTCGGCTGCTTCGATATCCGGGAAATCATCTTCAAATACCTGAATGTGTTTACCTATCTGTTTGTCTTTATAACCTTCATCATTCGATAATTCATACGTATTCAAGGGTTTTAAAAAATCGCTTAATGTATTGGAATAAGAATACTGCATCACACAAGATTGTTCAAACAAACATAATATAAAAACATGTCTATAAATATTATGAGCTACAAAAAGCTTTACACATTCAAAAATCCTTTTTAAATTACTGGATAAACTTTTTTCATGGATTTAATTAACCGCGTAAAAAATATCATCGTTACCCCTAAAACAGAGTGGAACGTAATTGCAACCGAATCTTCTTCTGCAAAAGATGTAATGATGAGTTTCATTGTTCCATTGACTGCCATCGCTGCAATTGCCGCTTTTATTGGTTATGGATTTGTGGGTTACAGTTTTCTTAGTGTACGTATTGCGGGTATTCAATGGGGCATTTACAATGCGCTGCTAAAAATTATAATGGGGATTGCCAGCGTTTATATCACTGCTTATGTTGTTGATGCTTTAGCTCCGTCTTTCAATTCTGAAAAAGATTTTGGTCGTTCTGTTCAGTTAGTTGCTTATGGCGCAACTCCCGGACTTGTTGCTGCTATTTTTGCTATTCTGCCCGCAATTGCTGGAATTCTTAGTGTTGCCGGAGCCATTTATTCTATTTATCTCTGGTATCTGGGTCTTGGTCCTATCAAAAAAACACCAGAGGATAAAAGACTGGTTTACCTCATTGTTACATTTGTTATCCTGATCTTTGTGTACATCATTATCGGCTACATTCTTTCGCTTTTATTAATGCCTGCTTTTGGCTTGAATTATTCGTATGGTTCGTACAATATGTAATAACGATTCAATATTTTAGCTTGTATTTATGTACCTAACTGTATTACTACTATTGGGCTTTCGTTGCGTCGCACTCTTCAACTATAGTAACAATATTGGTCAAAATATAAATTCAATATCATTTTCAATCTTCTTCAATTCTTTTTTTCGTTAATGCATAAGATCAGGTGTTTACTTTTGCACTGCATTACTAATTAAAAGAAAATGAAAAAGGAAGTGGCAGATATTCGTCAGGATTATCGTTTGAAAACGCTGAACGAATCAGAAGTTTTAACAGACGCAATTGAACAGTTCACCAATTGGTGGAATGAAGCGATCGAAAGCGAGATAACAGAAGTAAATGCAATGTCTTTAGCCACCGCAACTAAAACCGGCGCACCTTCTGCCCGCATTGTATTGTTAAAAGGATTTGATGAAAACGGCTTTGTTTTCTTCACCAATTATCATAGTCATAAAGGAAAAGAACTCGAAGAAAATCCAAAAGCTGCGCTCATCTTTTTTTGGAAAGAACTGGAGCGCCAGGTACGCGTTGAAGGTGATGTTGAAAAATTATCTGCAGAAAAGAGTGATGAATATTTCAATTCGCGGCCGACAGGCAGTAGAATTGGTGCATGGGCTTCTCCTCAAAGTCAGGTTATTCCTAATCGTGATATGTTGCAACATAATGTAGAGAAATATCATGCAGAATTTAAAACTTCCATTCCCCGTCCGCCGCATTGGGGTGGTTATCTGGTAAAACCAAAATTGATAGAATTTTGGCAAGGCAGGAGTAATCGCTTACATGATCGCCTTCAATATGTTTTGCAAACGGATAAGAGCTGGAAAATAGAGCGATTAGCTCCGTAAAACTAAAGCGGTCAGCAACAACTCCTGCTAACCGCTTTTCAAAATTTTCTATCAAACAACATCTGTATCTGTAGTTGTCGTTTTTGTTACCACAACACGATTTCCTCTTCCGCTTAATAAAGCAATAAGAATTAATATCAAAATTATTCCACCAACTACCCATGCCCATGGCTGCATGTACCAGGTTGTGGATTCAGAATGCGTAGTTTTTGTTACAACCGTTTTAGTACCGCCATCCTCTTGTGCAAAAATGGCAATTTGAGAAAGCATTAGAATACATATCGCCAAAAGGCTTTTGTAAACAGAGTTTAGTTTGGAAATCAGTTTCATAAGTCGGTATTTTTAGAGGTTAAAGAATTAACTCTATTATTCCAACAACTAAGCCAAAGTAAACGTTCTGAAAGCAGGAAGATATGATCCGTCTTGATATTATTCTTCTAATTCTTACTATAATAATGCAACGTGTTACTGTTATTAATATCAAATATCTGGTTGCTGTACTGCTGAATATCTTCTGTTGTTAAAGCCTGGTATTTCTCCAGTTCTTCGTTCATTAAGTTTGCATCACCAAGCAATTCATAATTTGCTAAACTGTTTGCCCTGCTCATGATCGTCATATCTTCAAAAGCGATCATGCTTTCTGTTTTATTTTTTACTTTTTGCAGTTCAACTTCGCTAACCGATTCCGTTTTTAATTTTTCCAGCTCTGCTTCAACAGCCACTTCCGCTTCTTCCATAGTACGGCCTTTTACCAGTTTTCCTTCAATAGCCAGTAAGCCTTTATCAATCGTCCCAAACTGGTAACATTCAATATTACTGAACAACTGTTGTTCTTTCACCAGCGATTGAAACAAGCGTGATGAACCACCGCCTCCTAATATTTCTGTTATCAGTTCAGCCGCATAATAACCTTTCTCAAGTCGTGCATCCATGTGCCAGGTTTTATAAAAAGCATCCAATGGAACATCTGCATATATATCCAAAACACGAGGCGCCGATTGATGCGGCTCTTCAGGAAGATGACGAATATATTTTTCTCCCATTGGTATCGGGCCAAACCATTTTTCTGCAAGCCTTTTTATTTCATCTGTTTTTACATTACCCGCAACAACAAGGATAGCATTCACAGGACGATAATGTTTAAAGAAAAAATCTTTTACATCTCGTAATTGAGCATGTTCAATATGACTTAGATCTTTCCCTATCGTCATCCAGCGGTACGGATGCTGAGTGTAGGATAATTCTCTCAACTTATGCCATACATCGCCGTAAGGTTTATTAATGTAATGTTCTTTAAATTCTTCTGAAACCACTTTACGCTGCACATCTAAACTTTTTTCACTAAAGGCAAGGCTTAACATGCGGTCGCTTTCAAGCCAAAATGCCGTTTCAATATTTTCCGCCGGTAACTGGCAATAATAGTTGGTGAGATCGTTTGTTGTATAAGCATTGTTCTCGCCGCCGGCTTTTTGCAGCGGCTCGTCATAATCTTCAATGTGCATGCTTCCCCCGAACATGAGGTGTTCGAACAGATGTGCAAAACCGGTTTTATCAGGATTTTCATCTCTTGCGCCAACATCATACATCACATCTACTACTGCAAGCGGTGTTGAATGATCTTCATGTACCAAAACTCTTAAGCCATTATCTAAAACAAACCTGTTATATTCTATCATAATTTATTCTGATTGTAAAATGCAAATTACTGAAGAATTAAGTTGGGCGGCTTTGTAAGTCTAAATGAATTGTTAAGCGGCGGCCAATAACAGTTTCGATTAACGAAAAAACGGGCATTACGATTGCGGTTATAAATGCTGAACCCTTGTTTTTTGTTACATTTGCAAGTGATGTTCGAAGTTTTGCTGAATAGCGAACAAGGCGTACAAGTGAGTGACACAACCAAAGCTGATGATAGCTTTTGGTTAGTTCAATAAAAATTATTCAACAGAATTTAAACCATTGTTATGATTAAAACCGGAAATCCTGTAATAAGTATTTATACAGAAATGACACCCAATCCTGAAACGATGAAGTTTGTTGCAAACAAACTTTTGTATCCGGGTAAAACGATAGATTTCCAGGATGAAGCAAGTGCGGGACCTTCACCTTTAGCAAAGGAATTGTTTAGTTTTCCTTTTATAAAAAGTGTGTTTATTGCAAGCAATTTTGTAACGCTTACAA
>JAEZRL010000031.1 GCA_023440945.1 Bacteroidota bacterium | reverse complement strand
TTCAACTTCGGGTTTGCGGCTTTCGTAGCGGTAACTTTCTATTCTTGCTCCAACAAATTCTATTTCAAAATCGTTGACCTTTATCTGGGCGGTACCAAAATTTTTAAAGAAGGCAACAGTGGGTTTGGGGTTAAAACGTTCAGCTACTTTCTCGGCGAGTGTAATTCCGTCACCCAAACAAACAATGTCCGCATCTTTTGTTTTACGTTCGATTATCTTATCACGTACAAAACCGCCAATGATGTAACATGGAACTTGTAATTCTTCCGCAGCACCGGCGATCTTTTTAAATATAAATAATTCTTTTTCTGAACAAGGTATTTGCATCGCGGCAAAGATAAGCGGAGGAACCGCTTTGTTTCCTGCAGAAACTATTCAAATTCCAGTTCATTCTTATTCAAATCCCAGCCATAAGCATAAGGATGGGAAAATGCATCGTTGCTTTGTTTGTTATTTTTTGAAGTTTGATAAGTACCGGAGCTGATACGATGCTTATCTAAACCCAAAGCCAACACCATTTTTACAAAAGGCCTTATTTTCTCAGAGGGAACATCAAGGATTATTGTAGCCATAACACACACATTTAATAAAAACAAAAAGATTTTTATGCCAAACTGTTTGTTATGTAAATTAAAATTGGTTGTTCACAGCGTAATAAGTTAGAGCGAAAGTTGTTAAGAGAGAAGAAAATAGTTTTACACAGGATTTACACATAGTTATTAAGAACGGATGATTTCAGGCTTTCCATCTCTCCATTTAATGATGGCAGAAGGTGTAGAATTATCCGCATCTTTTTGCCTGTACTGTACTACATAATCCACACCTGCGATTATTTCAGATGCTATTTGGCTGAAGTTTTGGGGAGAAGGACTGCCCGAAATATTGGCCGAAGTGCTTACTATGGGCTTGCGAAACCGTTTTATAAGATGTTTGCAAAAAGGTTCTTTGCATATTCTTATTGCTACAGAACCATCGGCCGCTGTTACATTTTCAGCAAGGCCAAGCGCATGTTCGTAAATAACGGTTGTTGGCTTTTGCGTTTGTTCAAGGTATTCAAAAACGGCAAGATCAGGGTTTGCTATATGCAGCAAAATATCTTTTTCCGAGGCAACCAGCACGACAAAACTTTTATTGGCCGGCCTTTGTTTTAATTGATAAATTCTTTCTGTTGCAGCTTCGTTTGTTGCATCGCAACCAAGTCCCCAAATTGTATCTGTGGGGTATAGAATAATTCCACCCTGTTTTAATACTTCAAGACTTTTCTCTACGTCTTTTTCAAATTCTTCAGTCATACTTTCTACAAATGCAAAAAGGCCTTATTGCTAAGGCCTTTCTTTATAAATTATCTACGTTTATTTTGGTGTAACAGTTCCATCAATCTCTAATATCATTGGCTGTGGAATGTTCGCAAATTTAACGGTTACCTTCTTTTTAAAATCACCTGTGTTGGCTGCGTTATAGGTAACTTTTATCGTTCCTTCCTTGCCTTTCATTATCGGTGTTTTGGGATATTCGGGCGTGGTACAGCCGCATTCAGCAGTGGCAGTTTCAATAATTACCGGCCGGGCTGAATTATTGGTGAAAGTAAACTCAGTAGTAACAGGTTTGCCCTGCGGTACTTTACCAAATGAATGGGTCGTTGCTTTAAACTCAACAGGATCACCTGTTTTAGTATCCTGAGCGAATAATGCGCCTGAAAAGGCAAGAAATGCTATTAACAGAAAATGTTTCATGTAAAAGTTTTTGATGAATTATTTACCTGATGGTTTAAGTTTTTGTACAGCACCGTTTGCAGGAGCAGCACTATCCGGTGTTTTATAAGTTTGCCCATGGAACTTTACCTGTTGTGATAAACCGCCATCAAAAAAGATGGTAACGAATTTATGAAAATCACCTTCGGTATAACCATTGAAACCAAGTGTAACTTTAAAGGTTTCTCCCGGGGCATAAGGCCCGGCTTCCCATTTTGGCGTAGTGCAACCGCAGCCTACCTGCACATTAGCGATCTTTACAGAATCGTTACTTATGTTCTTTATCATCACGTTATACTCAACAGGTTTACCGTAAGGAATTTTACCAAAATCATGATCAAGTTCATTGAACTGTAAAACCTTTGTAATGTCCTGTGGAGTTTGAGTAGTTTCAGTGCCGGATGAAGTTGTAGTTTGTGCGTTTATCAAAGTTGCTGTTAACAAAAAAGCACAAAGCAGAAAGCTAAATTTTTTCATTTCAATTCTGTTTGAGAATTTAAAATTATTAATAAATCCGTGTAAAAAAAGAGCAGGCCATTTTAATTCGCCATAATTAACTTTTTTAAGTCTTTATTAATAAAAATACATCAGCAGGATCTTAAATCATAGAAGAGATCGTACGCTTTACAAAAAAATAGCAAGTATCTTTTATAGTAGAGCTTTTTCCCAATTTTTACTTCCTGCTTTTACTCAAGCCATATTTTTCAAATAACGTGCACTGTCTTTAAAGGTATCAAAGCTCATCTCCACAAAAATGTTTTGAACACCACCTGTTCCTGCTGCTGCAAAAAATTCTTTCCAATCAATCACACCTTGTCCAACCGGAACTTCTTTTTTATCCTTTGTCCAATCCGATAAATGTGCAGATATAAATCTTCCCGGGTATTTCTTAAAATAATCAGAAGCTTTATAGCCAAGATTTATAACTTCTGTCTGAAACTGCATCTTCACCAGGTCCGGATCAAATTCTTTCATCAATGCATCATAAATTAACTGCCCGTCTAAAGTTGCAAATTCAAAATCATGATTATGAAATCCTGTCTGCAAACCCGCTGCTTTTATTTTTTCCGCAGCCTTATTTAGTTTATCTGCAGAAGCACGATAATCATCCAATGTAGCCGTTTTTGGTAACCAGAAAGTAGAACAGATCATCTGCGTTAAACCAAGGTCATGTGCAAACTGGATACGGTCATCAATATTTTCATTATTAAATTCAGCAGAGCCGAAGTGACAGCTCGGACAAATCAAACCGGTATCCTCAATTATCTTTCGCATGTCGGTTGTTTTCATGCTCAGCAAAGGACCATAACCAATATCTTTATAACCTTTTGGCGAACACATCTCGGCTGATTGGTAGCCCTGCGCAGCCATCATCTTTAACGTTCCCGCAAAATCTTTTGCAAGCATTTCTCTTACCGTCCAGGTTTGAAATCCGATAGGCATATCTACTGCACGTGCTCCTGCAAGCAATTGTTTGGGCAACTGCAATAAAACAAATGCAGCACCTGCACCCAATGCAGTTTTTGAAATAAACGATCTCCTGTTTATCGTTTGCATAATAAAATTTTTTACTCGTTAATATATTTATTATTCTTTGGTTACAGGCTTTGTATGTTTGCTCATCGTCCCTTGTGTCACTCACTTGTACGGGTAGTAATTCTATTCACCTTTTTTTGAACCCCACTGACACAAACAACACTACGGTCAACGATCGCCGGTCAACGGTTGACCAATTCGCCATTCACCTCAAATACTTTCGGGATCCCAGCCTTTCCTGTAATCGCGGCTGATATATTTATTTGCTTCGGGTACGTTTGTTACCTTAACATTCGCCGCATCATATTTAAGCATACGATTGGTGCGTAATGCAAGAGCATACAAATTCACCGCTTCGGTAATAAATTCTGCTTCTGAAAAATTACCGGGATATTGTTTGCCCGATTTAATTGCATTAGCAAACAACTGCAAAGCTTCTGTTTCTATGTTTTTATCGTCTGTTTTCTTTGCAGGTGCAGAAGCTTCCATCTTTTTACCTGAAATAATTTGCGGATCATCTACATTAAATCCTGCCAGTATCTTTCCTTCTTCCCCAACGAACATCATTCCTTCTTCCGGTAATTGTTTGTTATCATCCATCAATTCCTGTGGCGTCGATGGCCGCATTCCGCCATCATACCAAAACAGATCAACAGGGCCACGATTACCATTTGCAGGATATTCAAAACGAATAGTGCTGGCCATCGGGAAAGAAAAATCATTATTAACACGGAAAGGAACATGGCCTTTGAAATCGCAAAAGTGACTGCGGTGTGGTTCAATAATGGTAGGAGAAGTTAATTGCAACGCTTTGAAAACAGTCCATAAACTGTAATGCCCCATATCAGCCATAGAACCGCCGCCGAAATCGTACGATCCTCTAAAGACCATATTGGTATAATCCGGACTATAATCACGTTCTGCCTCAGGACCTAACCATAAATCCCAGTCAAAACCTTCCGGAACAGGAGGTTTTTCTGTTGGTAATTCCGGGTATTGCGGCCAAACAGGACGATTGGTCCAGTTATGCACTTCTTTCAGTTTTCCTATTGCTCCCCCGTTTATCCAGGCCATCACTTGTTACATTGAACCGATATAATCCCAGGGTATAAGGTGCGTAATAATTTTAGGATTATTGCGTGCCATCTCAATCACTTTCTTTCCTTCGGCTAAACGGTTGGAAATAGGTTTATGCACCAGAACATGCTTGCCTTTTTTCATCGCTGCTATTGAAAGAACGCCATGCAAATGATCCGGCGTCATGATCTTTACTGCATCCAAATCTTTTTCTTTATCAAGTAATTCACGAGCATCAGCATAAGCAGTGGTTCCTTTAAACTGCTGATCGTTACGTACGCTTGAATAATAAGTATCTACAATATCTTTTCCCACATCTCTTCCCCCGGGAATAGTGTTATCACCACCCGGATTCCAGTTAGGTTTCTTAATTGTTTTGCGGATCTCATCTTTTAAATAATTAATGCCCCAGTCGCGGTAACCTCTTGCTTCTTTGTTTGGATCGCATACCGCTACGATCTGAATTTCAGGAACGGTAAGCATGGACAACAATTCTCTTAATCCCTGTGTGCCGATACCGATATAAGCAAGGGTTATTTTATCGCTCGGTGGTACAAAACCTTTTCCGAGCACATGCCGCGGAACAATCGTAAAAGCCATGGCTGCGGAAGTTGTAAGTTCAACAAAACGGCGGCGATCCATGGCAGCTTTTTTGGGTGAAACATTTTCATCATTTTGATCGGGAAGAGGTGATGATGAAACACCGGTAAATGTGTTTTTCTTCATATAGCAGTTTTATCGTTTGAGTGAGAACTAATGTACAAATATTTTTTACGTGTTTTTGAATGTTATCGGCAAACAAAAGATTTTATCAGGATGATAAAGAAGGAATGAAATACAGGAATACTTTTTTGTTCCCGGCTTTTGAAACGCATATTAAGCTTCCGTTGCGTCGCACGCTTGTACTGCATCTTTCCATCGGCGGCATGAAGAAAAAACAAGAAGTTCAGAATAAACTATCTTAGGGCTGTAAAGGAAATCTGTAATAAAAACCAAACCTATAAGGTTTCCGAAAACCTTATAGGTTTAAAACAGGCTTTAACCCCCAAACTTTTACAACCCAGGATCAATGACTTTAGAACAATACGTTGACAACATAAACAAACGTTACAAATCCGGAAATGCTACAGAGCATACTTTTCGCGGCGACTTACAACAATTAGTAGAAAGTTTAGTTCCAACCATCAGGGCAACCAATGAACCAAAAAGACAAAGTTGCGGCGCACCCGATTTTATTCTAACCAAAAAAGATATTCCGGTTGGTTTTATTGAAGCGAAAGACATTGGTGACAAAGACCTTGAAGGTGCAAAGAAAACGGGCAATAAAGAACAATTTGACCGTTATAAAGCTTCTCTAAACAATTTGATTTTTACAGATTATCTTGACTTTCATCTATATGTTGATGGTGTTTTTGTTACCAAAGTTGCCATAGCTGAAATACAAAAAGGAAACATTGTTCCGCTATCACAAAACTTTGCAACTTTTACTAATCTTATTAAAGATTTTGCAACACATGTTGGTCAAACCATAAAGAGTTCAAAAAAACTGGCAGAAATGATGGCGGGAAAAGCCCGTCTTCTTTCTGATATTATTGAAAAGGCACTAACAAGTGATGAAACACATAATGAGAACAGCACGCTTAAAGATCAAATGAATGCCTTTAAGCAAATCCTTATTCACGATATTACACCAAAAGGATTTGCAGATGTATATGCGCAAACCATTGCATACGGATTGTTTGCTGCCCGTTTACACGATCCTACCTTGCCAACATTTAGCCGGCAGGAGGCAGCAGAACTGATTCCTAAATCGAATCCTTTTTTACGAAAATTGTTTGGTTACATTGCCGGGCCGGATATTGATGACCGTATAAAATGGATAGTTGACAGTTTAGTGGAAATATTTCTCGCCTGCAACGTAGAAGAAATTTTAAAGAACTACGGAAAGGCGACAAAAATGGAAGATCCTATCATTCATTTTTATGAAACTTTCCTCAGCGAATACGATCCTAAATTGCGTAAGGCTCGTGGCGTTTGGTACACACCTGCGCCGGTTGTAAATTTTATTGTGAGGGCAGTGGATGATATTTTAAAAACAGAATTTGATCTGCCAAACGGACTTGCGGACAACAGTAAAACCAAAATAAAGGTAGCCGTACAAGCTACCGATAACCGCTTTAAAGACAATATTAAAACCGTTGAACAGGAAGTACACCGCGTTCAAATACTTGACCCTGCAACGGGCACCGGAACTTTTCTGGTTGAAGTGGTAAAACACATTTATAAAAAGTTTGAAGGGCAGCAAGGCATTTGGAGTAATTATGTTGAAACACATTTATTGCCACGCCTGAATGGTTTTGAATTATTAATGGCAAGTTATGCGATGGCGCATTTGCAGTTGGACCTGCTTTTAACTGAAACAGGTTACAAACCAACCACCAACCAACGTTTTCGCGTTTATCTTACCAATAGTTTAGAAGAAAGTCACCCCGACACAGGAACTTTATTTGCCAATTGGTTAAGTACGGAAGCAAACGAAGCCAACCGCATAAAAAGAGATACACCGGTTATGTGTGTAATTGGAAATCCACCGTATAGTGTAAGCAGTACAAATAAAGGAGAATGGATACAAAACCTTATCGCTGACTACAAGAAGAATTTAAATGAACGAAAAATAAATATAGATGATGATTATATTAAGTTTATTCGATATGGCCAATACTTTATTGATAAAAATGGTGAAGGAATATTAGCATATATTTCGAATAATAGCTTTCTAGATGGCGTAACACATCGTCAAATGCGTAAGAATTTGCTTCAATCTTTTGACTCTATTTACATTATTGATTTACATGGTAATGCAAAGAAGAAAGAAGTTTCCCCTGATGGGCGCCCCGATCAAAATGTATTCGACATAATGACTGGCGTTTCAATAAATATCTTTATTAAAACAAGAGTAAAAAATAAGAATACTTTGGGTAAAGTATTCCATAGTGATGTTTATGGAACAAGAGCAAATAAATACAATCTCCTACACAATAACAATTTCAGTTCTATTTCTTGGGAAAAAATAGATTATAAAGACCCATACTATTTCTTCAAGCCAAAAAACTTTACTAAGGAGAATAGTTATGAAAACGGAATTAAATTGGAAGAACTTTTTACAAATAAAAATACAGGTATCCAAACAAAAAACGATGCTCTTACACTTCAATTCACGAAAAGAGGTGTTCAAGATTTAGAAAGTGATCTCTTACATTTAGATTTAGATAGTCTTAAAAATAAATATGGAATTGGTGATGGTACTTGGAAAATAGAAAATGCGAAAAAGGACTTGCTTTCAGGTAATTACGATCATATTAGAATTCTTGTAAAAGCTTTTGACACTCGCTTCACCTTGTTAAATAGAAAATCAAGTGGCTTTTTAGGAAGACCTCGATATGATACTATGCGTCATATGTTGCCAAATAACAATATAGCTCTATTAGTTAGTCGTCAAAACAAATCAAATTCAATTGATAGTTTTTTTATAACCAGATATTGTTCGGAAATGAAGAGTGCTGAAAGAACAATTCAATCTTATCATTTTCCTTTGTATCTCTATTCCGAAGCTAACGCACAACAAACTATTCATCAACCAACAGAAAGAACTCCAAACCTCAATCCAGAAATTGTAAAGCAAATAGGCGAAAAATTAGGATTGCGTTTTACCAACGAAAAAGAAGAAGTAGAAGCAGATATTTCGCAAAATGCTTCTCCTGTTTGTTATATAAATAGCGAAGAAGTACGGGATGAATTTAAGATTGAAACCCCTAAGCAAACCTTTGCACCGATTGATATTTTAGATTACATCTATGCTATTTTACATTCACCCACTTACCGCGAGAAATACAAAGAGTTTTTAAAAATTGATTTTCCAAGAGTGCCTTATCCAAAAGATGCTGCCACCTTTTGGCAACTCGTAAAACTGGGCGGACAACTCAGGCAAATACATTTACTGGAAAGTCCGGTTGTGGAGAAATACATTACACAATATCCGGTAGATGGAAGTAACACCGTAACCAAACCAAGATACGAGGATGGGAAAGTTTATATAAATGATACGCAGTATTTCAATAATGTTCCGCAGCCAGCATGGGAATTTTATATCGGTGGTTATCAGCCTGCTCAAAAATGGCTCAAAGACCGTAAAGACCGGAAACTGGAATTTGATGATATTCTCCATTATCAAAAAATCATCGTTGCCTTAACAGAAACAGGCAGGCTGATGAAGGAAATAGACAAGATAAACATCGAATAACGAGAAGCAGCAATCACCTTTATTTCATTAACTTTAAATAAAGAATAAAAATGCATGCTGTTATAAAAATATTACAGGAAAACTTGCCTGCTTTAAAAGCAAAATATCAGTTGCAGTCCCTCGGTTTGTTTGGCTCTTATAGCCGAAGTGAGCAAAAACCGGACAGCGATCTCGATATTTTTTACGAAACCATTCCGGGAACTTTTTTAACGCTGCATAATTATTTGGATTTGCAAAAAGAGCTTAGCAGTCTTACCCATTTACAAATAGACCTGGTTAATAAAAAGTATATGAATGAAGCTGTTTGGTTAACTGCAAAAAAAGATGTGATCTATGTTTAGTGGTAAAAATGTGTTATACATTGTTTCAGCTATTGCTGCTATTGAAAAGATAAATATTTACACAAAAAGCTTTACTACTGCCAATGAATTTTTAGAAGCTAACAATCAAATGAATTTCAATGCAACCGTTACTTTGCTGGTTGCGATTGCTGAAGAAATAAAAAAGGCAGACAAACAACTTTTGCAAACACAATCCAATGTTCAATGGCAAAACATTGCAGATATGCGAAACATATTAGCGCACGATTATAGAGGCATAGACCCTGAAATAGTGTTTGACGTAGTAACCAGGGAACTTCCTGCTCTTAAAACTGCCTTTTTAGAAATCCTTAAATATTTACCAGAGGAAACTCTGAAAGCAATCTTGCAAACAAAGCAATACCAACATTTGCAAAAGGTAATATCAAATATTTAAGCTTTTCGGTAACTACTAAAAACCTCTCTTTTTTCCGCTTTTTAATTTCTTTTACTACAATCGGCATCTTCAAATCTTTAAAAACCTGCTTCCGAAGTAGGGAAGTGTACTTCAAAACCTGCTCTTCGAACCTTTTTACCTCAAAGAGCTCGTTCAGAACCTCGAAGAGCTCGTTCGGAAGTAGCAATTCCTATCTTTTTACCTCCTCTTCGAGTATTTTTACCTCCGATTGCAGCTTCAAAACCTCGAACTGGTACTTCAGAGGCAGCAATTCCTATCTTTTTACCTGCTCTTTGAGTGTTTTTTCCTCCGATTGGTACTTCTGAAGTGGGTGGGGGTACTTGCGAAGTAGGGGGAGGTACTTGTGAAGTGGGTAGGGGTACTTCTGAAGAACCTTTTTAAATAAAAAAACCGCCTTTCGGCGGTTTAAACTATAAATCCAACGGTCATGAAAAAAATTCTTTAATAATTATACGGTTTGTTCGGTTTTTTTCTTAGGCGTACCCGGAAAGCGTGTTTTCAAATCGTCGTAAATAGTTTCGGCATTGGCTACGCCTTGTTTGGCTGCACCTCTTACACTGTTATAATACAACAGCGAAGCGGTATAAGCCTCGCTTCCGGAGAGCATGGAGGTATCTTCCAAATTGCTGGCAAGCTGGTTGGCAAGATCGCTTAATGGTTTTAAAACGCTTACCGCGTTAAAATCAACTTTCAGTTCAGCCACATCAAGGTAAACCGGTGTAAACTCAGGATTGGTATCTGTATAACCAACCACTTTGTTTACAAACGCAACGGTTTTATCACTCATTTTAGGCAGTTTTTTTCGCTGCTCGGGGGTAAGGGCCTGCACATACGGCGCTAAGGCAGTAATGGCGGCTTCGAGATTGGTTCTTACTGCGGCTGCAACTTCCGGTGGAATGTTGATGCTGATGGCAGAGGCTTGACTCATCGTTAAAAGTTTTTGGGTGAAAATTTTGATGATTTATTCTTCAATTTAGCAATTAACTTTTACCCCGAAAGCTGTTCAAGCTTTTCTTAATAAAATTCTAAGGCGGTTATAAGGTTGCATTCAGCCCTTTTCATTTGCAAGAATTGATTCATTAAATTCAATTTCCAGTTCTTTTATCCACTCAGGTAGCTCCTGTTTTACGATGTACCAATTGTTTTCGCTATCCGGGTACATTTTAAAAGCGCCGTTATTACCATTGTTATTAAACCTGATCTCATACCAGAGGTTCTTTCTTATAAAAACTCTTTCAAATGCAAAATCAATCCCGTTGTACGTGTTTATAAAATGTGTTTTCATGGTTTTTTATTTCAGGGCAATATAAATAGCGCCCCTCCGGGTAAAGTTAATCTTCTATGTTCTCCTTTTATGCTTTTTAACGATTTAAAATTATAGGCTGTAGAAACCTATAAGGTTTTTGAAACCTTATAGGTTTTGCTCACGACCTTATAGGTTTTGCTTATACTTTTTCCAAAAGCTTCCGTTCCTTTTCCCTTCTCACTTTTTTAAAATAAGGAATAAAACCAAGGGCTGTTATCATACCAACAAGTGCTTCCCATAAAACAGTATGTGGAGCACCAATTTTATGCGCAGAAAAGCCGATCAAAAAACTGCCGATCGGTTGCATTCCCTGGAAAGCCATTACATAATAACTTATCACTCTTCCCCGCATATGTTCATCAACGGTTGTTTGAATATACGTATTGGTTGCAGCTATTTGTGATAACATACCAGCTTCTGCAATCATGATAATAAACAGAGCAAGCAATAGGGAATTCATAAAAGAAAAGAAAAATAACCCGAGAGAAAGTAACAGGCTTGAATATACCATTACTTTAAAAAGATTTTTTCCGGGTTTAAGATTAGCCATATAAATAGCGCCTAATAAAGCCCCTAAACCTGAAATACTGTTAAGCCAACTGAAAGTTGTAACATCACCTTTAAAAACGGTTTTTGCATATACCGGTAATAAAGTTGAATAAGGCATAACGATAAAACTGGTAAGCGCCATCAGTAAAATGGCGTAACGAATACCATCATGTTGCTTTAAATAATTATAGCCCTGTTTTAAACCTTCCCAAATATCTTCTGTTTGTTTTGTGCGTTCCGGCAATTTTATTTTCATCAATAGAATAGAAGCGATCACTGCAATAAAGCTGAGAAAGTTGATAAAAAAACACACATCTTCTCCAAAACTGCTTAATAAAATTCCCGCTGCGGCCGGACCTAAAAGTCTTGCAAGCGTTACCATGGAAGAATTAAGTGCAATAGCATTTGGAAGATCTGTTTTATTACCCACAAGAACGATCATTAATGATTGCCTTGATGGAGTATCAAAAGCATTGATAATACCAAGAATGACACTTAAAATAACAATGATGGTAACATTATAATAATTAAGATAAACACATAGAGCAAGTAAGCCAGCCTGTATCATGGAAGCGATCTGAGTGGTAAGAAGTATGCGGTAACGGCTATGCCTGTCAGTAAATGCACCGGCATAAGGTGAAAGCAGCATCACGGGAATTTGACCGGCAAATGCAACAAGACCAAGTATTAGTGCAGAGTGTGTTAGTGTATAAATCAACCAGCTTACCGCCATTCGTTGCATCCAAGTGCCTATTAAAGAAATTGCCTGTCCGCCAAAATATAACCTGAAATTATAATAACGTAACGCTCTTAATGCCGAAGGTAATTTCATTATTGTCTATCTGCTCCTTGCCCGAGTGGTTGCAAAAAATATTCCCTTATGATAAACTGTTATTATTCGTATTACGGTAGATCTTTCTAAAGGAAAGATTTTATTTTTGAAAGATGAATCGCATCGAAAGGATCAACGAGTTTTTAAAATCCAACCCCAAAGATAATTTTTTGCGTCATGCACTGGCGCTTGAATATATTAAAGAAGGAGAGGAGGTACAGGCAAGAAAACTGTTTGAAGATATACTCAGCGAGTCGCCTGATTATGTTGGTTCGTATTATCATCTTGCCAAACTACTTGAACGCAATGGTGAAACCGAACTTGCCATTCAGTGGTACGAGAAAGGAATGGAGGCTGCCAAGAAAGCAGAAGACCAACACGCATATAATGAACTTCAAAGCGCTTATGAAGATCTCGTGTATTAAGCGCAGATCATTCTAATCTTATCCCAAACTTTTCACCGGTTTGCTGCAACTCCGCAATAACACTTTCTTCTACCGGTACGCCATGTTCCATTCGGATTATTTCCATTTCTCTTTCAGGGTCGCCGGGAATTAAAACTTTATCATAACCTTCTGCAGGTTTTGCTTTTCTAAAACGTTTTATCCAGTTATCCATGTGTTGTTTAAAATCTTCCGCAGGACGAAAAGCGTCAATGCGCATCGCACCAAAAAAATGTCCCAAACCTTGCCCCGGCATATTTTCCGGAACAGGTACATACGCCGGAAAAGGCGGCGCCCACGGACCATAACTTGCTCCGCTTAATACAGCAGAAAAAATATCTACTATACTTCCTAATGCATAACCTTTATGACTTCCATGTTCACGATCACTTCCAAGTGGCAATAAGGCACCACCTTTTTTTAGTTCACTTGCATCAGTTGATGAACGTCCGTCTTTATTCTGTACCCAGCCATAAGGTGCATCTGCATTTTTTCTTTGTAACAATTCCAGTTTACCGTTTGCTGCTGTAGTTGTAGCAAAATCGGCAACAAAAGCAGGTTCTTCTCCTGCAGGAATAGCAACGGCGATGGGGTTAGTACCTAGCATTCTTTCTACGGAAAAAGTTGGTGCAACCAAAGCGCTGGCGTTTGTCATTGCCATGCCTATCATATCGTGTTGCAAAGCCATCATCGCATGATAACCTGCAATGCCAAAATGATTGCTGTTACGAACACTCACCCAACCTGTGCCAGCTTGTTTTGCTTTATCAATAGCAACCTGCATGGCAAAAGGAGCGACTACCAAACCTAATCCTGCATCTCCATCAACAACAGCCGTAGAAGGAGTTTCGTGAACAATTTTTATCTGCGGATTTGCATTTATTCTTTTTGCTTCCCATAAACGCACATAACCACTTAAACGGGCTACACCGTGACTATCAATTCCTCTTATATCAGCAGAAAGCAGTGTTTTTGTTGCTGTTGTTGCATCCTCTTCATTGCAACCGATAGCCTTAAAAATGGCATGAGCGAACTGGTATAATTGATCGTAAGTAAGAATCAAAATAAAAGATTTGAAGAATGAAAAAATTGCTGCAAGATACTTAAGAACAGTAAACGTGTAAGGTGCTAAAACTTTGCACTTTATCATTTAAAAAGTTTCCACCTTAAATTTTCAAGCAACTATTGTTTATTTCCGGTAATAATTCTACATTCAATATGCCATTGCTAATCTTTCATAAACAATCCCGATTACTTGAATCAATTGAATCAATTTTACAACAGACAGGCAACCTTTTCAGGTTGCTTTTTTATTAGAAGAGATAGATAGCGGTTATTTTGAAGTTTTTCTTCTTTTCATTTCTTTATTTATCAAAACAAGTTCACGGCTGGTTTGCCCGTTGATGCTGCTGTTTTCCTGCGCACGGCGCATGAGGTAGGGGATAACATCGCGTATCGGTCCAAAAGGTAAATATTTACTTACAGAATAACCTTCTTTTGCAAGGTTGAAAGTGATGTTATCACTCATTCCATACAATTGCGAAAAATGAACATGTGGATGATTATGCGGAATGCCTTTTTTATCCATTAACTCAGCTGCATGCAAATTACTGTATTCATTGTGCGAAGCGATGATAACAGCGATGGTATCAAGATTATCCAAACAATAATCAACTGCTTCGTTATAGTCGCCATCGGTAAAAGATTTATCCTGTTGAATGGGTGAAGGATATTTCAGTTGTGCCGCTCTTGCTCTTTCTTTTTCCATATAAGCGCCCCGAACAAGTTTAACACCTAAGATAAATTCCTGCTGTTGTGCAATGCGGTGAGATAATTTAAGGAAATCCAGGCGGTCGTGACGATACAACTGAAGTGTATTGTAAACGATGGCCTTTTCTTTATTGAATATCTCCATCATTTCCATTGTAATGCGGTCAATGGGATCTTGTATCCACGATTCTTCTGCATCAATTAATACCCCGATATTTTTTTCTGCGGCTGTAGCACAAATGCGAAACATTCTTTCACGTACTTTTTCCCATTCCTGGTTTTCAAATTCATGATCGTGAATACCGCTTCGTAAACGCGGTGCTTCATTCAGTGTTTGTAAAAGTCCGAAACGTGCAAGACCTGTAACTTTTACACTGATAAAAGGAATATTTTTTTGTGTGGCAGCGTAATTGATAACCTGGATAAACTTCTTTGTCGCTTCTTCAAAATTTTCTTCGCCCTCTTTTCCTTCAACACCATAATCAAGTATAACCTGCACGTTGTAATCACTTAAAATTTTTCCTACACGTGCTGTTTCTTCCAGCGTTTCGCCACCCACAAATTGTTTGAAGATCGTTCTACGTATAATGCCGTCGATAGGCAAACCGGTTTTCATCAAAAAAGGCGTTAAACGTACGCCCATTGCAGAAAACCAGGGATAATTCATGGTGCTGATAAGAAATTTGGCACCTTTTAACTCTCTGTCAGATTTATATGCAAAAGCTACTTGTGTATTGTCAAACGATAATTCCATATCCAGTCGCTCAATCAGAATGCGAATATCGGTAGCTGAGGAATAAGAAAAAAATAATGATGTTACTTATATATCTTATGAATGTATTTTTCTGTTTATAGAAAATTGTGTAAAGTGATGCAGTTCAAATTATCTTCGCCAAACATTTCTGATTATGAAAAAAGTAGGAATTCTTGGTGGCGGACAATTGGGAAGAATGTTATTGCAGGCTGCGGCAAATTATGTGATTGAAACGTTTGTTTTAGAGAATGATGAAAACTGTCCGGCTGCGCATTTATGCCATCATTTTATAAAAGGTGATATAAAAGATTTTGATACAGTTTACCGGTTCGGGAAAAATCTTGATGCCATTACAATAGAAATAGAATCGGTTAATGTAGAAGCACTTGAAAAGCTGGAAGCAGAAGGTGTAAAAGTTTATCCAAAACCATCGGCGATAAAAATTATCAAGAACAAGGTTATTCAAAAACAGTTTTATAAAGAAAATAATATCCCATCTCCTGAATTTATCATTACAGAAAATGCTTCTGAAATCACGATACACAAACATTTTCTTCCGGCTGTACATAAAATAGGACAAGGCGGTTATGATGGAAAAGGTGTACAGGTTATTAAAACAGAAAGCGATCTTGAAAAAGCTTTTGACGATCATGCAGTGCTCGAAAAAATGGTGAACATAAAAAAAGAAATTGCGATCATTATTGCGATGAATGATAAAGGAGAAACCGCTATTTATCCGCCTGCAGAAATGTGTTTCGATCCGGTTTTGAATTTGCTTGATTATCAAATTTCTCCGGCAAGAATAACCAAAGAAGTTTTATGGAAAGCGGAAGCGATTGCACTGCGCTTGGTAAAAGCGTTGAACAGTGCAGGTTTGTTTGCAATTGAATTATTTGTTGACATCAACGATGAAGTGCTGGTTAATGAAACAGCGCCAAGAGTGCATAACAGTGGTCATCATACAATAGAAGCAAATTATTGCAGTCAATATGATATGCTGTGGCGGATTATTATGAATTATCCTTTGGGAAACACAGCGCCGATCCTGCCTTCTTCTATTGTAAACTTATTAGGTGCTGAAAATTATTCCGGCACAGCTAAGTATGAAGGACTGGATGATGTTTTGAAAATGGATAATGTTTTTGTACATCTTTATGGAAAAACGGTTACAAAGCCAGGAAGAAAAATGGGGCATGTAACTATTTTAAGCAACGATGTTTCTGAGTTGGTTTATAAAGCAAATAAAATAAAAAACACGCTGAAAGTGTGCAGTTGAAATCGAAGCCCTTTTAGAAACTGTGGATTTTCAAAAAGAATTTCTTTGAGTTCTTTGTGAGAAGACTTTGAGCCCTTTGTGGTAAAAACAAATCCAAACCACAAAGATCACAAAGAGAAAAATCACAAAGACTACAAAGTTATCTTCTTGATTTTTTTTAGACTAACGCTCAACTTCGAAACTCTTCTTTCAGATTCCAAATTTTAGTTTTTAGATATTCTATTTTCAGTTTTTATAAGAATCAATTATGAATGAAGCAACAACAAATTTCAAAACTGCGATAGTAGGTATAATAATGGGCAGCGACAGCGATCTTCCTGTTATGGAAGCTGCAGCAGATGTGCTAAAAGACTTTGACATTGCTTTTGAATTAACAGTTGTATCTGCACACCGTACTCCACTGCGTATGATAGAATATGCTTCATCAGCAAAGCAAAGAGGATTGAAAGTTATTATCGCGGGTGCGGGTGGTGCCGCACATTTACCCGGAATGGTTGCATCTGTTACAACCCTGCCAGTAATTGGCGTCCCGATAAAATCATCTAATTCCATTGATGGATGGGATTCAGTTTTGTCTATTCTTCAAATGCCGAATGGCGTGCCTGTTGCAACGGTTGCATTAAATGCGGCAAAAAATGCAGGTTTGCTTGCAGCACAAATTATTGCCACGGTTGATGAGTCTGTCGCTGCAAAAATGAAGCTTTATAAAGAAGAAATGAATAACTCTGTAACCGAAAAAGCATCAAAGCTAAAAGCCGAATGGCCAAATGGTTTTGATGAATAAATTGCTTCCCGCTTGCTCCCTTTGTTCGCATTCATTTTTGCTTCAGCAGAATAATAAGATAGTTTTGCGCCGTTAATAAGGAAAAAAAATGGAAGGCAAATACAACCAGGTCAGGGCAATGCTGGCTATTACAAAGGCGAGTTTACGATCAACCATAAAAAGTCCGTCATCTGTTGTTTTCAGTGTAGGTTTTCCACTCGTATTTATTCTTGTTTTTGGTTTTATAGGTAATGGTGGTGGTTTTTCGATGAATGTTGCCATGGATAAAAACAGCGACACATCAAACCAGATCTATGCAGCTATAAAAAGCATCCCGGGTTTGCACTTTAAAGATGAATCGGATAGTGTTTTGAAAGAAGATCTGGAAAAAGGACATCTTGCGGCTATCATCAACATAGAAAAAAATGCCGATGCACATCCCTTATACACCATTCATTTAAAAAGTTCTGAAGCAGTTAATCAGCAGAATTTACAAATACTGCAGGCGATTCTTAATTCCGTTATTATTAATACGGATACCACAGCCCAAATTGCAAAAGTATCGC
>JAEZRL010000491.1 GCA_023440945.1 Bacteroidota bacterium | reverse complement strand
ATGGTAATGTAATGGAAGTTCAGACGTGTTTTTTAATTTTTTTATTCCCAGGAAATTAAATCCGCAATTTTTATAATGATTGATTAATCTCTCATTTCTTCCACAAGTATCCATTCTGATGAACTGTTTATTTTGCTTTCTCGCGTAATCTTTAGACCAATCAACAATAGTTTGTACAAAGTTGTTCCCCCTGAATTCAGGATTTGTGGCTATCCGGTGAATGTAGATAGAAGAATTGTTTTCTCTATCTTCCCAAATGTGTGCATCACTATAAGTTATCGCCCAAATACAAGCAATTTTATTTTCTATTAATAATTTAAACTGTCTGTTTTCAGCCACTTCAGTCGTTATCAATTCACGGTCAAATTCGGGCCATTGATTTCCAGGAAATTTTACTTTTTGAAAATCAGTAGCTAATCTATATAATCTGAAAATTTCGGCTATGTCGTTTAAATTACTGTTAGTTATTATCATGGCCAGGTAGATTTTGCAAGGTTTTTACTTGCTTTGGATGTTCTATAGAATAGTATTGCCGCGAAAATAAAATCTATCCGACTAATATACGGTGATAGTTCAATAGACTTACAAAAGCTGAAAGCTTGACGTAGCAAAAATTCGTTTGGCAGTTATTGACATTCGTTCCATCGGTAACCTATTCCGTAATCAATTTCAAAAACATCTTTATTCTTAATATCCTGCAACAGGTCTGTTAGTTTCAGCAGATCGGTTTGTTTTTCATATTTCAGATAGATATTCTATTCTTTTGGCTGCTAATCATAATAGGAACAATACCTGTATTCATGACAAATTAATTTAGATCATCCTTTTATAAATGTATCAATCTTTTTTATCGCTGCTCGCATAGCTCTTGTACTTTTGCAATAAATATTCTTTCGCTTGATGAACGATTTTACTAAAATTACCGAACAACCATCTCCTTACAGGCATCTGGAAAAAATGGGCATTCATGAACTTCTTGTCGATATGAATAAAGAAGATAAAACTGTTCCGCTTGCCGTTGAAAAAGCCATTCCGCAAATTGAAAAATTGGTTGCAGCCATTGCCGATAAAATGCTTGCCGGCGGAAGATTATTTTATATTGGTGCAGGCACAAGCGGAAGATTGGGAATACTCGATGCAAGTGAATGTCCGCCCACTTATGGTGTTCCTTACGGATTGGTAACAGGCATTATTGCAGGAGGTGAAAAAGCGATTACAAACGCAGTTGAAAATGCGGAAGATGATACTACTCAGGGATGGAAAGACCTGCAGGAGCATAACGTTTCCGACGAAGATGTGGTGATAGGTATTGCGGCAAGCGGAACAACACCTTATGTGATCGCTGCTTTACATGATTGCAGGAGAAGAAATATTATAACAGGTTGTATAACCTGCAATGCAGGAAGCCCTTTAACAGAAGAAGCAGATTATCCGGTTGAAGTTGTTGTTGGTCCTGAATTTGTAACCGGAAGCACAAGAATGAAAAGCGGAACGGCGCAAAAACTGGTTTTAAATATGATCTCCACCTCAGTAATGATACAGCTTGGAAGAGTGGAAGACAATAAAATGGTGAACATGCAACTAAGTAATAATAAACTTGTTGACCGTGGTATAAAAATGGTAATGGAACAGTTGCAAATGGATAATTATGAAAAGGCAAAAGCATTGCTGCTTAAGCATCGCAGCGTTAAAAAAGCGGTAACGGCGGGCCTGGAAATTAAATAGGCACACTAAAAGGATTTGAGTAAATTAGAGGTCTAAAATTGCAGCTTATGAAACCTCGAATTTTACACACCGCTCTTCTGCTTTCATTACTGCTTGTCGCACACTTCAGCATCGCTCAAAAAAGCAGAACATTTGCCATAACAGGCATCACAAAAGGAGACCTTAACTGGACTGTTGTTCGTGAAGTTGATCTCACTAATGGTTCCGTTTTAAGAGATGTTTATCTTCCCTCAAATGCAAATCCTCAACGCTTTGATGCAAACACCAGAGCAGTAATAAAAGATGACATAAATACGGTTCAATACAATGCATCGCTTCGTCAATATACTGCAACGGCTCCTGATGGTTCTCTGATCGCAGCTTCAGCTTATGATGCAGCAAATAGTCGGTTATATTTTACACCGTTAATGGGCAATGATCTTCGTTACATTGATCTTGGTTCTTCAAACCTGAAAATATATTATGTAAGAAACCAGATGCTGCGGCAATTTGATATTAGAGAAGGTGAAGCGGATAATGTTACCAGAATGGTTTTTGGCGCTGATGGAAATGGATATGCATTAACGAATGACGGTAATCATCTGATGCAATTCACAACCGGAAAAAATATTGTTATAAAGGATTTAGGCAGTTTGAGAGATGGCAGTAAAAATGGAAATCATTCTATTCATGATAAACTCGGAAACTGGGGTGGAGATATGATCGGTGATGTTTTTGGTAATCTTTATGTGTTTACGGTAAAGGCACAAGTGTTTAAAGTAAATCCAAAAACTTTAATAGCAGACTATATTGGTGCAGTAAAAAATTTACCTGCTGATTATACCGTTAATGCTGCAGCAGTAGATGATGATGGCGATGTTGTTGTTTGTAGTTCTGTAAGCACCAATGCTTATTATAAAGTGAATCTATCAACGCTTGATGCTTCTGTAATTGCACAGAAAGAAGATGCTGTTTATAATGCATCTGATTTTGCAAATGCTAATCTTGCTTTCCAAAATAAAAAAGAAATCCTTCCTGCCATTGCGCCTGATAATTTTGTTACAGTTTTTCCCAATCCTGTTACAAATAAACAGGTAACACTTTATTTTAAGCAAGCCTTGACAGGAAGATTTACGGTTGAATTGAATGATGTTAACGGAAGAAAATTATCAAACCAAACAATTAATTTAAGAGCACAGCAAACACATAGAATGCAACTGCCTTCTTCAACTGCTGCAGGCACTTATGTGATACGAGTGATTGATGAAAACAGGGCAGCTCACCCGGCAAAACTTGTTGTTGAATAAACAAAACTTATTATGAGGGAAGTCCTGCAAATTCGCGGGACTTCTTTGTTTATATTTGCTATCTATCAGTTTTAAAGATGAGCATTCAAAGTAACCGCAACAAACAGATAGCAAGTCATATTTTAACCGGTTCTACCACGATGGTTGGTGTTTGCTTCACAGTTATCGCCTTGTTTCGTGTAATGAAAGTTAGTCTTCAAACTTATGCAGATGAAACCCTTGCTGTTAATTCCTGCATATTTATTTGTTCAGCTATATTTTCTTATGCATCACTGCGAAAAGAAAAAAACAGGGTACTGGAACTGTTAGCTGATATTTTATTTTTCCTGGGTATGCTTGTAATGCTGTTTGTAGGTTTTTTGATTGTTTATTCGACCTATTGATAGAAAGGATTTTAGTCAGTATTTACTTTAACTATGCAGAACTAAAAGACATAAAACATTTGGTAAACTTTGCGACATTATTACTGACAAGGTTCAGGGTAATAATTTCAATGGTTGCACAAACAACAAGCATTTTACAAACTTAGCGACAGCATTGCTGCTGCATTTAGCGTTAACAAAAGCACGTTCACAGTTGACACAAGATTACATCACTTGTTTACTAGAAAATGGAGACGGAAGCAAATTAAAGCGTTGAAAGCGTTTTAGGCTTTCGGACCAAAGTTTTACGACCAAAGCATTGGATAACATCCCTTGTTTTGCTTCTTCTTGCATCTTTTGTTGAACTTTTCTTTTATTAGCATGCAGGACTTGCATGTTTAATGCTTTTTATTGCAGTATTTTGGCTTTCAAAGAACTCGACTTGACAACCGTCGGAGGAACTTGCAGAAAAAATTGCGAGAGAACATTACAAGCAAGTAAGACGTAATCCAGCCACGATAAACCGAGCAGAAATTGCTATAAAATTTAAAGAGCTTTTCATGAAGGGCTTAGATTTAGAAGAAAACATTTTGACAAGAAAAGCAACTATCACATCACAAAAAGCACAGCAACTAACATTCGGTTTTGCATCTGACGGCTTGGCAAACACGAGGCGGTAGGTTATAGCAATGAGTCTTTGCAGCCTTGCATGAGGGCTGTGCAATATAAATCTATGTAAGACCTATGAGGTTTTTAGAAACCTCATAGGTCTTTTGCTCCCGTTGATGTTCCTCACCAACTGCTTTTGTGGTTCTGTTTGCAGGTAAAGAACACAGGCAAAGGCAGAAAAGATCGCCGAAAGGAAAAGGCATAGAGAAGTTCAGTATCTATTGCGCTACATGATCATCTTCATTCATGTGCTTCAGGCGGTCATATTCTTCTTCTTCAGAAAAAAGTCTTGATGATCTGAAGTCGAAAATATAATGAAATACCAGGCCTACACCCCAGCCTGCCAGTGGCCACATGGGCCATGGATAACCATGCCCCGTGAACCACCATAATATCCACAGCGTGGCATTGATCACACAAAACACAAGCAAATGCCTGCGAAACTCTACTCTTTTATGGGCCAATTCGCGTAATTGCGTATCAGG
>JAEZRL010000483.1 GCA_023440945.1 Bacteroidota bacterium | reverse complement strand
CAATGTTTCTAATATCCATAAATGAATGAGGTCAAAAGGAAAAATTCAGTATCAAAAATTGTACTTCGATTGATTTTTCTATTTGTTTAAATTTTTTTGAGGCGGCAAAGTTAAGCAAATACAATGGCTTTGAGGGTTAAGATTGTATGAATATTGAGCATCTGATAATAATCTACTTATTACTATACTTTTGAAAGATTTAGGATGTGTGTTAAATTCCTATAAATATTGCATCCAAAAATCTGCCATTAATTCATGAGCAAACAATGTTGGATGAAAACCATCATCAGATAATTTATTCTCATACATCTTATAAGCAGCTTCTAAATCATCATAATAGGGAATAAAAACAGTGTCAAACTCTTTTGCAAGAAGTCTTACTATTTTTCGGTATTCATGAAATACATTTTGATCAGAATTGAATGGAGGAAAATTGGGGAATATGAAAGGTTCTCCTATGATTATTTCACAAGAAGGCAAATTAAGTTTTGTTTCCTGCAAGAGATTTTTATAATCACGATAATAAGAATTTGGAGATACTTGATAACGAAGATCATTAATGCCTACCAGGATACTTATAACTGAAGGTTTAATATTTAGACAATCCGCTTTCCATCTACCCAGCAAATCGCCAACCTTATTTCCAGAAACACCCCTATTATATATCTGCACATTCCCAAAAGCACTTTGCTGCAAAATTTTATCAGCAATTTTCGATGCATAACCGTTTCCAAGTCCGGAAGCATCATTGGCAATCAAAACAGATTTATTACGGTTGCATTCTGTAATGGAATCTCCCTGGAAAAGAATGATATTATTATTATGAATAGTTATTCGTTTCCTAAAAGCATAATTGAATATATTTTCGCTGGTATCATAAACAGGATCATTACTTTTTTTGCAACTGCTAATTGATGCAGCAAGTGAACCTATGATTGTTGTATTTAGAAATTTTCTTCGAGTTATGTCCATGCTTTGGCTTCGGAGGATAAAGATAAATTATTTCAGAAAAATTTAGTACTCAAAACAATTTAGAAAAGTACATTTGGCAAGGTATGAATTATGGAATTTAGAATAAACGATTATGAAGAGGCTTTACAGCTTGGATTATCTGCGTGGTTTAGCTGCTTTTAGTATAATGCTCTATCATTATTTTTCGTGGACGTATGGCAATTTTAGTGTTGACGGTTTTTGGGGAAGAATTGGCGTATATGGTGTTTCCATTTTTTATGTGCTAAGCGGTCTTACACTTCAATTAGTATATTCATCGAAAATGGAGATAAATAAGAAAAGCATTCTTGAATTTTTCAGAAAAAGATTTTTTCGCATTTTTCCGCTGCTTTGGCTTGCCACACTTACCACAGTATTACTGAGAAGAGAGGGTTACACTTTTATAACACTGTTTCTAAACTTTACCGGCCTTTTTGGATTATTAAAATGGGACGGGTACCTCGCAACAGGCGCTTGGTCTATAGGAAATGAGTTGGTTTTCTATCTTTTTTTTCCACTTTTTATCTTCACATTTAAAAGATCAAAGACCGCTTTCCTTTTTCTTTCTCTTATTATTTTAGGTATCTACCTATATTTTGCATTCTTTTTATTAGAACCTAATACTGCACTTAGTATTCAATGGAAAAACTATATCAATCCTCTTAATCAAGTGTTTTTATTTTTTGGAGGGTTTATTATCGGCGCCCTGCTTAAAGAAGTTTATGTTAGGCCTTCTGTAAATTTAATAATATTAGCTATCGCAATCTTTGCATTTTCATTTTATCCAATTGAAGGAAACGCCATACATATTGTTACAGGCTGGAAAAGAATATTCTTCACTTTATGTTGCTTTCTTATTTGTTTATGCTTTTATAAACTGCATTACCATTTGCCTAAATTCATTGATAAACCATTAGCAATTTTAGGTGAGGCAAGTTATTCAGTCTACCTTCTTCATCCTATTGTTTTTTCACTTGTACAAGCATTTCAGAAAAGAGTTACTAACTATTTTTACGATTTCCCGGTAGTATTTTGGTTAATAGCAGCTGTAATTTCAACACTTACTCTTGGTTATTTTGTGTATGATAAGTTTGAAAAATATTTTATGCAATTAAGCAGAAGAATTGCGGTACGTATTTAAATAGAACGAGTTTGGTAAAATATGAATGAAGATGAAATAATCGATGTATTCCCATGAAACATACTCATATCCTGCAATTCCTTTTTGTCATTCTTCAATTTTTTCTATCCTGATACCGGCATTAAGAATATTTTGCAAAGGATCTTCGCGCATTATCTGTTGAAGAAAAAATTGGTGATCACCGGCCTTAAATTTTACAGGATTAGCATTTACACGAATGCGATGTTCAATTATGTCATCCATCGAACTTCCAAGCCATTTCGTGTTATCACCCAATATTAGTTTTAAACGAAGCGTTTGGGCCGTATCGCCGGGAGGAATAGTAGTTAAATTAACCCATAAATTATTGAAATGATAAGCATCGTTATGCCTTATAACAACAAAAACATTATATCGGGCAGCGGTATCTTTTATCGTGAAATTGAAAGAAGGTTTTACGGCAGAACTCCATTCATGTTTTGGAAAGAAAGTCGTTTTTTCAAATACATCCAACTGTGTACATGCCGTAAATAACAAAATGAGTGTTATCGCTAAATATCCTTTTTTCAACACAAAAATTTTTACAAATGTACAGGAGAAGCAGAGTGATTTAATTTGTTACAATACATTCAATATTTGTTCTTTTGCTTTTTCCAGTTCGTCTTTCATAAGCACTACATTTTTCTGCACTTGTGCATGATAAGCCTTTGAACCGGTTGTGTTAATTTCCCTTCCAATCTCTTGCAAAATGAACGAGAGCTTTTTGCCTTTGCTTATATCTTTTTCTTTCAAAACACTTCTGAAATATTCACAGTGATTTTTCAATCGTACCTGTTCTTCGCTTATATCAATCTTTTCAATGTAATAAATAAGCTCCTGCTCTAATCTGTTAGGATCATAATTTTCTTTTCCAACATTTTCTTCCAGAACCTTTGTAAGTCCCTCTCTTATTTTCTTTCTGCGTTCAGGTTCTAATTGTGCAATCAAACTTTCACGCTCTTCGATATTTGTGATGCGGTCCAATAGGTCCGCTTCCAAAACACGTCCTTCTTCACGACGATGTTCATTCAATTGAGCGATCGCATTCTTCATCACCTGTTCAAATCCTTTCCATTCGTCTTCACTCAGCATTTCTGTTGATGGTGTAATAACATCAGGTAGTTTTAATAAAGTGCTTAAAATATTTTCAGTGCCTAAGTTTAAATCATTTGCCAGTTGCAACACCGGCTGATAATAAGCTTTTGCAAGATCAGTGTTAATAGTTACGGGTTTACCCGAACCATTTTGCTTTATCGTTATCACACATTCAACACTACCTCGTACAAGACCTTCACTTAACAAACTACGCACTTCAAATTCATAAGGCTTTAGCAATGCAGGAAGCGTTAACCTTATATCGAATTGTTTGCCGTTAAGCGATCGTACTTCTACCAAAAAAGTTTTATCCTTCACTGCCTGTTCAGCCCTGCCATAGCCTGTCATGGAATACAACATAATGAATTTGTTATTTCGTAAAGTAAAAGCATTTTCTTCTTATAGTGATGCAGATATTTTGTTTACCGGCTGCATCGCTCTTCTCAACATCGTTGTGTCACTCACTTGTACGCCTTGTTCGTTATTCAACACTAAAAAAATAAAGCGACAAACATCTTTGAAATTAGATCAATACAAAAAAGAAAATATCAGAAAATCAGATCCATCAGTGATAAAAAAGAAAAGCTACATTATCTCACTCAATTCAAGCCACCGCATTTCTTTATTCGATATCTCGTTATTTATATCTGCGATGCGTTTACTCAACAAATTAAGCTGATCAAATGGCAATTCATGATCACCTAATTGTTGTTCTATCTGCTGACGTTCCGCTTCAAGATTAGCAATTTCTTTTTCCAGCATTTCAAATTCACGCTTCTCTTTATAGCTTGGTTTTTTGGTTTCAGGTTGCTTGTTGCCGGCTTCAGGTTTTAAAACACTTGTATCCGGTATCCTGGAACTTATAATTTTTTTCTTCTCTTCTTCTTTCTGCCATAACCTGTACTGCGAATAATTACCCGGAAAATCTTTTACAATGCCATCACCTTCAAACACAAATAAATGATCCACAAGGCGATCCATAAAATAACGATCATGGGATACAATTAAAATGCATCCCTGGTAATCACTTAAAAAATTCTCAAGCACGCCCAAAGTAGGAAGATCAAGATCGTTTGTAGGTTCATCCAGAATTAAAAAATTCGGATTGCGAAATAAAATAGTAAGCAGTTGCAAACGTTTTTTTTCACCGCCACTTAATGAAGAAAGATAAGTGTATTGCTTCTCCGGAGGAAAAAGAAATAATTCCAAAAACTGCGCAGCACTTAAACTTCCGCCTTTTGCCAAAGGAAAACTTTCTGCAAAAGTTTTTACGTATTCAATCACCCGCATGTTATCTTTTATCTCCAAACCCTGCTGCGAAAAATTACCGAAGATAACCGTATCGCCTACATTTATTTTACCACTATCAGCAGGTTCGATTCCCTGCAGAATATTTAAAAAAGTTGATTTTCCCACACCATTTTTGCCAATAATTCCAACTCTTTCTCCCTTATTAAAAGTATAATCGAAGCCCTTTAAAATTTGTTTATCACCATAATTTTTATATACTTTCTTCATCTCTACAATCTTTCCACCCAGCCTGCTCATTTTAACCTGCAGCTGCAATTGTGCATCTTCCATTTTTTGTTTGGCTCTTGCTTCTACTTCATAAAAATTATCCTGGCGGCTTTTGCTTTTGGTAGTTCTTGCTTTTGGCTGCTTACGCATCCATTCTAGCTCTTTGCGATATTCATTTCTTGCTTTATCAATACTTGCCTGCTCACTTTCTAATCGTGCTGCTTTTTTATCCAGATAATTTTCGTAGTCACCTTTGTACACGTACATGTTGCTGCGTTCAAGTTCCCATATCTCATCACATACAGCATCTAAAAAATAACGATCATGTGTTACAAGCAAAAGCGTTACGTTCTCCTGGTTAAGATAATGTTCAAGCCATTCTATCATTTCAACGTCTAAATGATTGGTTGGTTCGTCCATCATCAGCAAAGTGTGCTTATGTTCAAAACCAATATCAATAAGTGTTTTAGCCAATGCCACTCTTTTACGCTGACCTCCGCTCAATTCACTCACTTTATTTTGTAAATGATGAATGTTAAGCTTGCCAAGAATTTGTTTCACTTTACTTTCAAAATCCCAAGCTCCTAATTCATCCATTTTTATAATGGCTTCAGCTATCAAATGTCCATCGTTACTTTCTTCCGCCGCTTCATATTCGCGAATGACATTCATTACAGGATGATCGGAATGAAAAATATTTTCAAGTACGGATCTATCTTCCTCAAATTTTGGATCCTGTTCAAACAATGCCACTGTAACATCTTTGTGAATCCAAAGTTTTCCTTCATCAACCGTTTCTTTACCTGCAAGAATGCGGAGCAAAGTGCTTTTACCTACACCATTACGTGCAACCAAAGCAATTTTATCTCCCTCATTAATGTTGAATGAAATATTGTTAAATAATGGCGTTACACCAAAGCTTTTTGTTAACCCTTCCGCAGAAATATAATGCATGGGGCAAAGATACAGTCTCCAATTTGAGAAGCTTCTCAGAGAAAAGCAGATAATCGGGAAGAATTTGCTAAATAAGATGCTTATACCTACTAATAAAC
>JAEZRL010000476.1 GCA_023440945.1 Bacteroidota bacterium | reverse complement strand
TAAATAAACATGACATAATATTTTGTTTTTTTGAGGAGTTTAAAATTATTCAAATAATGCTTTCTAATTTGTTATGTGCGATTATAATAAAATTAGAAACGGCTTATAAAATTATTATACGTTTAAGGTAAAATTAGTTTAATTATTAGCCCAACTTATTTGCTACTATTAACATCGTTGCGTCGCACACTTCTGCGCTTTTCTATCCTTTAGCAAAACGCTTAACAGTACTATTTTATGTTGCAATAAACCGTTAAAATCTAGGCCAGTAATTGTTGTTTGTTTCATCCTTCTTCTTTTTCCGCTCATCCTTTTCAATTTAAAAAGCATTTCCAGTCAACACGGAAAAATCTCCGCTAATCCCAATTATATTTTCCCTGCACTATATCGTTAACAATTTCGGCCTCTAATCAAGACTAATACCTATTATATGAAAAATATTTACGTAGCTATTTGCTTATTCTGCACTGTTCTGCTTGCCTCGTTTGCGCAGGCTCAAACAGGAAAAATAAACGGGCTTGTAAAGTCTGCAGATAATAAATCCATTGATGCTGCAACTGTTTCATTGCTGCATGCAAAAGATTCATCTCTCGCTAAGATTGCTGTTACAGATAAAGCCGGTGCTTTTGAATTCGATAAATTAAACACCGGAAGTTATCTCCTGCAAATCGAAGCCATCGGTTATACAAAATATACCGGTAATGCATTTGAATTAACAGCTCAAAAATCATCACTGCAAATAAATTCAATTCAATTGCAAACAGCTTCAAATTCGATAAGCGGCGTAAGTGTTACGACTAAACGTCCATTGATCGAAAACAAGATTGACAAGACCGTTGTTAACGTAGATGCATCTCCAACAAATGCAGGTCTTACTGCTTTGGAAGTTTTGGAAAAATCACCGGGCGTAACCGTTGATGCAGATGGTAATGTTAGTTTAAAAGGCAAACAAGGCGTTACCATTTTAATTGATGGAAAACCTACCTATCTGAGTGGGCAGGATCTTGCGAATTATCTCAAGAATATGTCATCAAATCAATTGGATCAGATTGAAATTATGACACAACCTTCTGCAAAATATGATGCTTCAGGTAACTCCGGCGTTATAAATATCAAAACAAAAAAGAACAGGAACAGTGGCTTAAATGGAACTATCACTACCAGCGCCATCATTGCACAGTATTTCAAAAACACTAACAACCTAAATCTTAACTGGCGTAAAAACAAAGTAAATCTTTTCGGTACTTATGGTTACACTCATTGGGAAGGTTTCAACGAAATTAATTTGGAACGTGATTCAAGAAAAAATCGTGAAACAAATTTTGACCGTTATGTAATTCAAAAAACCAATGGCCGCTATACCGGTATCACGCATACTTTTAAAGCAGGCATGGATTATTTTGCTTCAAAAAATACTACGATCGGTTTTGCAGTGAATGGTAATTTCGAAGACAATAAGTTCTCATCTTCCTCACATGCTGATATTTTCGACAGCTTGCATAAATATGTTCAGTACAACGATGCCTTATCGCAAACCCATGATCCCTGGACAAACCTTGGATTCAATCTAAACTTTCAGCAAAAACTTGATACTTCCGGACAGGAATTAACTGCAGATGCTGATTATATTCTCTACCGTACAAAAGGAAAACAGTATTCGAACAACTATTTATATAATGCAGACGGGACAATGCTTGATGGAACTCCAAACAATCCAAATCCTTATTTGTTGAATGGTTATTTGCCTGCGGATATAGACATTTATAGTTTTAAAAGCGATTATAAAAAACCATTCAAGAAAGACTTTACACTCGAAGCAGGAATTAAAGTGAGTTATGTTAAAACAGATAATGACGCGCAATACACTTTATTTGATAATAATATAGATAAATGGCAGGTAGATCATGCGAGAAGCAATCATTTTATTTATAAGGAAAACATCAATGCTGCCTATGTTAATTTGCAGAAACAGTATAAAAAATTAGGTGTTCAGCTGGGTTTACGTGCAGAACAAACTATTGCAGATGGAAAACAAACTGCACAGAATGTGGCACCGTTTCATCTTAACTATACCAAACTTTTTCCAACCACTTATTTCAGTTATAAACTTAATGACAAGAATACATTGGGCTTATCTTATGGAAGGAGAATTGAACGTCCTGGTTATCAGCAGTTGAATCCTTTCCAATACCAATTAGATCGTTACACTTATCAACAGGGAAATCCTGATTTGCAACCACAGTTTAGTCACAATGTTGAATTAAGTTATAATTACAAGGGACAATTAAATGTTGCATTGAATTATACAGCGATCTCAGATATTATCAATGATGTGCTGAAAAGTGTAAAACTGGATGGGGATTCAAACTATACAACTTTTCAAACAACAGAAAACATTGCATCAAGCAGAAATATTGGTTTATCAGTAAGCTATAACAAGCAACTGAAAAAATGGTGGACCATCAATGCTTTTGCGAATGTATATAACAACGAATACACAGGTGTTATTGATGATGAACAGATCCATGTTAATCTTACATCCATCAATGCTAACTTAAGCAGCCAGTTTAATTTTAATAAAGGATGGAGTGCGGAAGTTAGTGGCTGGATGAATACCAAACAATATGTAAGCAGTGCTATACTTGCTTACCCGATGGGTTTCTTTTCTTTAGGTGGTGGAAAACAAATTCTTAAGAATAAAGGAACAATCCGTATAAACTTAAGAGATCCGTTTTACATTATGAGTTTTAAAGGGATGACCGATCTGGATAAAGGTGTGTTGCGTATTCACAATTATTGGGATAACCGCAGAGCCGTTATAACATTTACTTATCGTTTTGGAAAAGCAAATGGGCAACAGCAAAGAAGAAGAAGTTCTGCAAGTGATGAACAGAATCGTGTTAATATCGGCGGTGGTCAACAATAGTTTTTTCATGTTTGTAAGTGCATGTTTAGTCCCGGTATTTACCGGGACTTTTTTGCGAATGATCGCTGTTATCAACTAATTCATCATCTTTGAATTTCATCAGAATCAAATTCTAGTGACTGTAAAAGAAAATAGCGTTATCATTATTACGGGTCCAACAGCTACTGGCAAAACGGCCTTATCAATTCAATTGGCAAAAGAACTTGAAACTTCTATTATCTCTGCTGATTCAAGGCAATGTTATAAAGAATTGGATATTGGTGTTGCAAAGCCAACAAAAGAAGAATTGGCTGTTGTTAAACATTATTTTATTAACTCACATTCTATAACAGAAGATGTAAACGCAGTTACGTTTGAACAATATGCTTTAAGTGCTGTGGACGAAATTTTTAAGGAGAACAATGTTGCTGTAATGGTTGGGGGAACAGGTTTGTATATCAAGGCTTTTTGTGAAGGGATGGATGAAATTCCGCATATTCCTCAACATATTAGAAAAGAAGTTGTACATCAATATGAAACGTATGGACTTGCTTTTTTACAGGAAGAGTTAAAAGAAAAAAATCCGGCATTCTGGATGAAAGCAGAGCAGCAAAATCCACAACGTTTGATTCGGGCTTTGGAAGTTTTATATGCAACAGGAAGATCTATTACTGATTTCAGAAAAAATAAAACAACAGAAAGAGATTTCAATATTATAAAAATAGGATTACAGTTAAGCAAAGAAGAACTCCACAGCAACATTAATAATCGTGTTGATTTAATGATGCAGTCAGGTTTATTGAATGAAGTAAAAGCACTGTTACCTTACCGTAATTACAATGCTTTGCAAACGGTAGGATATAAAGAGCTTTTTAGCTATTTCGATGGAAATATAACATTGAATGAAGCGATTGAAGAAATAAAAAAGAATACGAGGCAATATGCCAAAAGGCAAATCACCTGGTTTAAAAAAGATGCAGGTATTACGTGGTTTAATCCTTCAGATTATTATGCCATAAAAAGTTTTGTGGAGGAAAGATTGAAGGAAATAAAAAAATCAACTCAATTGCAGAGCTAAATCAGGCAGATTCTTGCATACATAATCTGGTTGAGGAGCAAGCGGATATAACATTTCATCATTACGTTTGATGAATGCTGTTTTCATTCCTGCATTTGCAGCTCCCATAATATCCCAGCTATGCGAAGAAGCGACCAGAATTTCATTTTCACTTACCTTCAGTTTTTTTGCTGCTAATTGATACGCTTCAATACAAGGTTTATATTTTTTGATCTCCTCTGCACTTATTACTAACTCAAAATAAGATATTAGTCCTGTGCGTTCCATTCTGTCACAAACGATTCTTTCCGGTGAGTTTGTAAGTGCCGCAATGCGATATCCTTCATCATTTAATTTTGAAAGGCCTTGTTGTATTTCTTCATGAACTGGAAGTTGTTTTAAGAGATCAAGAACGGCAGTAGCTTCAGCTTCCGAGATCACTTTTCCAAAGTTGTGTGCTGCAATTTTTAAAGTAGCTTTTGCAATGGAACCAAAATCATGAAACTGATTTGTACAGTTGTCAACAAAGGAATATTGCATAAATATCTCAAACCAATAGTGGTAACCTCTTTTGCTGTCCATAAGGTTATTTACTTTTCGCTCCACGTCACTCATGTCCAGTAAGGTTTCATACACATCCAATAAAATAACCGTGTTTTTCTGAAGTTGCTTCTGCGCCATATCAAACTAATTAGCGCTAAATTACTGAAGAACGGATAAAGCAGGAGGGATTCATTTTTATAAAAATCGTCAAAAATCTAATTTGATAATATTCATTATCTCTCTTGCTGCGTAAAGAGTCGAACGTACAAGAGTGCGACGCAACGAAAGCATCATATCAGTAATACTGACCAGCTCATACTAATTCTCTTTATTTTATTGAACTTATCTTTATCACAAAAGTCTTTAGATGAAACAAAAAATATTGGTCACACGTTTGCTTTTTCCGGATGTTGTTGAACGTTTGAAACAATACTTTGATGTTAGAGTCAACAATGGTGCAAAATATACTTCTGCACAACTTGCAGATGCGTTGAAAGACATGGATGGTTTGTTGCTTTCGGGTGGTGAAAAAGTGGATGCGTCTGTTATAAAAAATGCTCCTCGTTTAAAAGCTGTTTGTGTTACGGCTGCGGGGTATAATTCTGTTGATGTAGAAGCGCTTACAAAAGCAGGAATTATTGTAACAAATGCACCGGGGCCTGCAGACAATTCAGTGGCTGATTTTACCTGGGGATTGATGATCGCTTCTGCACGAAAGCTTACCGAGGCAGAAAGATATGTGCGGGAAGGGCACTGGAAAGCTTCTGTTGTAAAAAAGTTTTTTGGTTTTGATGTGCATAATAAAGTGCTCGGAATTATCGGCATGGGAAGAATAGGCCAGGCAGTAGCTAAGCGTGCAGTCGGTTTTGAGATGAGCGTTTTGTATCACAACCGAAACCGTTTGACAGAAAAAATTGAACACGAATGCAGAGCAAGTTATGTTTCAAAAGAAGCATTGCTGCAGCAATCCGATTTTGTTGTGCTTGCGTTGCCTTATGCTAAAAGTAATCATCATATTATCGGTAAAAATGAACTGGAATTGATGCACTCTTCTGCAATTATTGTAAACATTGCAAGAGGTGGTTTAATTAATGAAGCGGCGCTGGCAGAGGCTTTGCAGCAACACAAAATTGCAGGTGCTGCATTGGATGTTTTTGAAGAAGAACCAAAGATTTATCCAGCTTTGTTTGACCTCCCAAATGTTATTCTTACGCCGCACATTGCAGGCGGAACGTATGAAACACAACATGGACTCGCAAGTGTTGGCGCTGATAATTTAATTGCAGCATTAGGTCTTGGGCCGGATGCTTTTCACCCGAAAGCAATTTTAAATCCTGAGGTGCTGAAACAGTAGAATAACTTATTCGCAATTCGTTTTTCTTCTTGTATCAATCAGGTATTGAATTTTCCATGCTCCATTTATTTTAACCAGTTGAAACGCATCAGCGCCACAATGACTAAAAGCGCCTTTCCAATAAAATTGATAAGGCGTCCATGCTATTGCTAAAGGGCCATCAATTTTTATGTCATCAAAAATGATCCTTTCATCTGCATCGTTTGAGGTGGTTTTGCTAACAAAGTCAGCGAACTCTTTTACGTTTTCATTCTGCACCATAACTTTCCCATCTTTTTCTATGATGGTTTGAAGAATAGCACTGTCTGCAAAACAGGAAAGCAATAAATTTCCATCAGCCGTTTTCATGGCAGTAAAAAGTTGATTAATCACTGCTTTTACAGAGTCTTCAGCAGATTGAGCTTTCGATGCAATTGCCGTTATCATCACAACATAAACTATAAATAATTTTTTCATTTTACATTGTTTGCGACAACTAAAATATAACAGTTATGCAATAAAAGAAAGAGATGTGATGGGTGTATTTTAAAAGATTATAAACAGAAACCCTTTAATCTTTTTTTTGTTTGATACCGGCATTCGTTTTTTATAGTATCGTCCCTTGCGTCGCAAGCACTTCATCTGTAAATCAATGGGCATCTTTTTGATGTTTCCTGAAAAGAACTTTCAATAACTTCAACATTTTATAACTGCTCATGAATGGATTTATCGAAACTATAAGCGCCTCGTTTCAAGCTAACGCGAACGAAGAAAATGCAATAGCTATGAGTGCTTATATGAAAAACAATTTTGAATTCTTTGGTATAAAAACGCCTGAGCGCAGAACATTATGTAAGCAACATTTGACGGAACATGCTTTGCATTCGCTTGGAGAGGTAGAAGCAATTACTAAACTATTATGGCAATTACCTCAAAGAGAATTTCAATATTATGGAATTGAGCTGATGCATTATTATCGGAAATGGTGGAAACCATCTTCGCTAACCTTGTTCAAATATTGCATTACAAACAAAAGCTGGTGGGATTCGATTGATGCTATTGCAAGCGATTGGATCGGTGAGTTTATGCAGATGTATCCTGCTAAAATACCTGTTACACGAGAGTGGAATCAATCCAGTAACATGTGGCTGCAGAGAACAAGTTTACTTTTTCAAAAAAGGTATAAACAAAAAACAGATCTGGCTTTACTATCAGAAAATATCTTGCATTTAAGTTCAAGTAAAGAGTTTTTTATTCAAAAAGCTATTGGTTGGGCTTTGCGTGAATATGCAAAAGTTGATGAAGATTGGGTAAAAGAATTTGTTCACCTTCATGCTAATATACTTGCTGCGCTTAGCAAAAAAGAAGCTTTGAAAAATGTTGACAATTACAAAACTTCAGAAGAATAAACATAGAACTAAGTTTGCATAACGAAAATCATTTTTGATAACCACTAAAGAAAAACACAATGAATAACCTGGAAGGAAAAGTTGCCTACATTACCGGCGGAAGCAAAGGAATTGGATATGGAATAGCAAAAACATTATTAGCTGCAGGTGTTAAGGTTGCTATTACAAGTCGCAGCTTAGATGCTGCAAAGAAAGCCGCAGAAGCTTTGAGCAATGATGCTTCAAAAGTTTTACCCCTGCAATCAGATGTAAGTTCACTTGCTTCTGAAACTAATGCTATACAAAAAGTTATTGAGCACTTTGGTGCACTTGATATATTAATTGCCAATGCAGGTGGGGGCCATTTTGCATCTATTGAAGACTTAACCGAAGAGCAATGGAAAGATACCATTGGCACCAATCTTACAGGTGTTTTTAAC